>JAKART010000143.1 GCA_021819255.1 Acidobacteriota bacterium | reverse complement strand
TTCCGATCTCATGCCTCCGATCAGTCAGCATGGTTCAAAGAGAGCCGCAGCTCTCGCAACAACCCGAAACGCGACTGGTATATCTGGCGTGACGGAAAGGGCCCGGGAATCCCGCCCAACAACTGGGAGAGTGAATTTGGAGGCTCGGCGTGGACCTACGATCCGGAGACCAAACAGTGGTATTACCACGCATTCCTGGCGGCACAACCGGATCTGAACTGGCGCAACCCTGAGGTGCAAAAGGCCATGTTCGATGTCTGCCGTTTCTGGTTGAACAAAGGAGTCGCCGGCTTTCGCCTTGACGCTGTTCCCAATCTGTTTGAAGACCCGGAGTTGCGGGATGAGCAGGTGCTTCCCGGCAAGAATGCCTATGGCGATCCCAATCTGAATCCGGACCGAACCGAGGATCTGCCCGAAGTTCATGACGTGATGCGATCGCTGCGCAAACTGGTCGACAGCTATCCGGGCGACCGTGTGCTGATCGGCGAGACTTATCTTCCCAACATCAAGGATCAGCTCGCCTGGTATGGCGGAGCCCGGCACGATGAGTTGCAGTTGCCCATGGATATGCAGGTGGGCATGATCAATAAACTGGATGCCTCCCTCTTCCGAGAGAAGATTGACCAGGCCGAAACCCAGCTCGACGGCCTGATGCCCCTGTTTGTCTTCGATAACCATGATAATCCGCGGAGCTGGAACCGCTATGGAGACGGCGTTCATGACCAGGCCATCGCTCGCATCATCGCCACCATTCTGCTGACCACCCGTTCGGCGGATCTGATGTATTACGGAGAAGAGATTGGCATGAGCACAACACCTCCCCGCACGCTTGCCGAGGTACACGACCCGGCAGGTATCCGCGGATGGCCGGGCTACAAGGGACGTGATGGGGAGAGAACTCCCATGCAGTGGAACAGCGGAAAAGATGCGGGATTCAGCACAGCGGCCACCACCTGGCTCCCCATACCAGCCGGCTATCGACAAGTGAATGTCACCGTGGAGTCTGCCCAATCTGGCTCGCTGCTGAACTGGTACCAGCATCTGATCGCCATGCGCAGTCAGATACCCGCTCTGGCGCGCGGAGCGAACATCATGGTGGATAAAACCGACCCAAATGTTCTGTCCTATCTGCGCCGGCTACCCAGCCAGGCCGGCGCTGTGCTGGTGGCCATCAACTTCACGGATCAGCCCCGCACGGTCTCTTATCATCTGAGGGACAACGGCATAAAGGCGTCGACGGCCCATGCGCTGCTTGAGGACCAGGGAGTGAGTGAGGTCGTCAACCTGCGTCATCTCATGCTGCCACCCTTTGCAGTATTCGTCGGGGAGACTCAATAACACGGTTACCGCAGAGAGACCATGGCTTCCGGCGTCACCTACGCGAGAATGCACCTGATCCGCTAGACCATTTTCCCTGATGATGGGCGTACGGAAGCGGGCGTTCAGTGGCGTTTTCATTGAGGAAAACGCCCACAGGAGTCGTTCCCCTTGCTTACACCTTCAGGGAAAATGGTCTATCGTCTGTTCCATGCGTCTCTCCAGTAGGGCATACCGTGAGGATCATCAGGCTACGGCAGAGCCTGGCTGAAGAACTCGCAGGAGCGGATCGGGCGTTGCCCCGTTCTGGCTGCCGCAGCATGAACCAAGTTCCTGTTCTTTGCCCAGACAAATCATCTTAAGGTCAATATCGGCAGATGAAAGCAACATTTCGGGGAGCCGGAGAAAACATTACAAGAGCTTAAGACTTCTTGCTGGCTTTGGGTGCTTGCAGTGGCGCTTGCACTCCACCTCCACTGGCAAGCCGGCAGGAACTCCTTGACCTGGGAGAGCCCCCGATGAAGATGGAGGCGGCGATAGACGCCGGCTCAACGGAGGCTGTCTCTTTAGGCTGCTTTGTACGGAACAGACTGAACAGCACTGTGATTTCTTCGGCGGCGGCAAGCGAAGCAGAACAGAACGAGACGGGAGGCTAACAGTCACACGGGGTGCTGAGGGAACGCCGAGGGGCAGCAAACTGGGCCGGGATTCTCTCCGCCACTCGAAGCCGGGAGCGCAGCCGCTGCACCGCTGAGGAGTGGATCTGGGAGACGCGCGATTCGACCACACCCAGGGCCATACCGATCTCCTTCATGGTGAGCTCCTCGAAGTAGTAGAGCGTAAGCACCATACGCTCCTTTTCAGAAAGCTCTTCAATGGCGTCGATCAGCCGCTGGCGCATCTCCCCCTGCAGGCAACAAAACAGCGGATCATCCTGAGGCGAAGCAGGAATGCACCCGAGTTGCTCTTCACCCGAGTCCTCGCTGTTCTCCAGGTTAAGACTGCCTATCTCAAGGCCCTTCAATTGACCGATCAAACGCTGATACTCATTCAGATCAAGGTTCATCTCTCTTGCGATCTCTGGCTCGGTCGGAACCCTCTGCAGGCTGCGCGTCAGAGCCAGAATGGCGTCCTGCACGAGGCGCCCCTTGCGGCGAAGCTCGCGCGGGCTCCAATCCAGCACCCGCAAAGAGTCCAGAATGGCGCCGCGAATGCGAAACTGCGCATAACTCTTGAACTGCACCTGTTTGCGATGGTCAAACTTGTTGAATGCGTCGATCAGCCCGACGACTCCAGCCGAGATCAGGTCGTCCAACTCCACGTGGTCCGGAAGCCGCTCGTGGATGCGATGCGCAATGGATCGCACCGTAGGAAGGTGATCGAGCAAAACACGCTCGCGGTCTTCAGCTTTCTTCCTGGAAGCGGCAGAACTGGCGGCCCAGAGGTCAAAGCGTTGCGGAGAATCCGCGAAGTTCGTGTCTGCCAGGTCAGGTAGGTCAGAGTTCGCAAAGGGTGGGATGGTAACTTGTGAGTTTGCAAATTGGATCGAATCGTTGCTGCTGTCCATGGCCATAACCCCTCGTATCTCCTGCTCCGATCGCTCTTTTTTGGCATCGGTGAGACCGTTAGAGGCACGGCAACAACCAAACTTTAGTGTGCTTTTCTTAAATATTTCTAGTCTTCCATCGACTGCGATCAGCAGGCATGGATGTTGCGAAGGATATGCATTTGAACCTTGCGGAACCGCTCTGCTTGTCCGCGGGACAAAAGGAAAGATGAGTCTCTCCTGTTCGTTGCCGGCCGCGCTCCTGAAAATGTGCATGGCCTGTGCCTCTCCGGTGACAGGAGTCTGCCCTGTCCAAACGCTACCGAGCCGTCTTCTCCGGAATCTCCAGCAAGGAAGCTCCAGCCCGGAATCCCCGGCAAGGAAGCTTGCACTCGGCCTGAGACGCAGAACAGCGTCCGCGGCAAGGATCCGCAGCTTCGCAGCCTTGCGAAGCGGCACCCCAAGCCTCAATGACCGTCTTTGAAGCGGTCTCGGCAAGACGCCGCGCGGGGGCTATGCGGGATCCAAAATGGAGTGGGTAGAAGGGTCATCAGGATTTGCGGGCGCGGCGCAGGCGAATCTCCTCCGCGCCGATGACAGGCAGATCCTCAGCGAGAATGGAAGCCCGTTCCAGCACGTGAGCCAGTTCGCGTACGTTGCCCTGCCAGTCATGCAGACAAAGCTTTTCCAGCGCGGCCGCAGAAAGCGTCTTGCGCGGCGAGTTCCTGCCCAGCAGAGCGAGAAAGTGCTCGCTCAGTTCGGGAATATCCACCATGCGGTCTCGCAGAGCAGGAACATCGATGGGGAAAACGGCCAGACGATGATAGAGGTCCAGCCGGAAGCCACCCTCCTCGGCCAGCTTCTCCAGGGGCCTGTGCGTGGAGGCGATCACTCTTACGTCAACATTGACCAGGTCGTTTTCACCCACACGCTGCAGCTCGCCGCTCTCCAGAAAGCGCAACATCTTGGCCTGAAGGCCAAGCGGCATCTCCCCAATCTCGTCCAGGAGGAGTGTCCCGCCATGGGCGGCCTCGATACGTCCCGTTCGAGACTGAACGGCGCCGGTGAAGGCTCCTCGCGCATGACCAAAGAGCTCCGCCTCCAGCAAGGCTTCCGGGATGGCAGCACAGTTCAATACGACAAAGGGCTTGCTGAAGCGATTGCTCAAAGCATGCACGGCGCGAGCTACCACCTCCTTGCCTGTCCCGGTCTCTCCCTCGATCAAGACCGTGGCCGAGCGAGGCGCCACCAGCCGAATGGTGCGCGCCAGCTCCAGCATCTCGGGAGATCTGCCCACGAGGCCGGGGATTGGCGCTACCGTGCCAGGCGCCACCGGAGGGAGAGTCAGCACACGAGACGGACCAGCCCCCGAGGCACTCTGCCACGAAGCGGGCCTGCCGGAGCTCAGCTCCGTTGCGTCCGTGGCTGCCGGTTCAACCTCTCGGGAGCGCGGCCTTCTCACCAGCGCCGGCGCCTGGAAGGGCTTCACGGGATCCTCTGCGCGTGAGGCTCGCCATCTCGCAGCCGCCACCTCCGCGACCCAGCCAGACGCATCCGAAGACGGGCCTCCCTCCCGGAGAGGCGATCCTTGCGCCTCCCGCAACGCATGCAGAAGTTCGTGACGGCGGGGGCCCTTGACATCGCCTTCCAGCATCTCTCCGTCTATCCGGAGCACCTCCATCGCCGGATACAACGCCCCAATCTGTTCGGCCAGCTCCACCACCTCAAGATCGGGCAGCCAATGATCCAGCAGCAGCGATCCGCAAGGCCGGCGATCCAACAACTCCATGGCCTCCGCGCCACCACGAGCCTCGCGTACTTCCCAGCGCAACCCGCTCAAGCTGGCGTGTAGCTGCCGGCGTAAAGAGGCGTCCGCACTTACCAAAACTATCGACTTGTCCAGATCCATGTTTCCTGAAATCATTTGTCCCCTTTCCCGCCTCCTCTCACTGGCTCGCTGCCCGTGTTCCGCTGTCCCTTGCAACGCTGTGTTGAAATCCTTGCTGATTCTCCTCCTGAGCCAGCCGCGAGCGCATACGTTCCACCACGGTGAAGATGCGCCGCGTCTGCTGCAAGGCATCCTCGATCACCTCTTCAAAACGGTCGCCTCTCTCGGCAATCCGGCTGATCTCCAACCGGCATTGCAGGGCCGTCAAGGGCTGGCAGAGATCATGCAGCTCGGCGCGGAGCGGATTCATCTCCATCTCGGTTTCGCCGCTCGGCGCCGGCAGACCCCTATCCATGATGCTCCGCTCCAGTCTCTCTCCGATCTGTAGTTCCGTACTCCAGCCCGGCAGCTTCAGGGTGTTCAACGCCGCTCGGGCCCGGTAGCGAGGGAGGCTCCCCTGCCGGCTCGTGGACGGAGCTCTCAGCCCGGGGTAACCGGTGCAGATCTCGCAGTCTGTAGCCCAGACCCCGCACCGTCTCAATGGGAGAGCTCCACAGTCCCCCTTCCTGATGCGCGGCACTGAGCTTCTTGCGCAGATAGGTAATATAGACATCCACAACGTTGGCGCCGGCCTCCGGGGAGTTGTGCCAGACCTGCTGCAACAGTTCAGCGCGAGTGCAGCAGGCCCCGCGGCGCAGCATGAGAAACTCCAGTAACGCGAACTCCTTGGTGGTCAGTTCCAAAGCAACTCCCTGGTAAGAGACGGTCCGCTCCATGCGGTTGAGAACAATCCCCGCGCAGCGCAGCATCGGATCCGCATGACGCTCGCGGCGGCGCAGCAAGGCGCGGCAACGGGCCGCAAGCTCGTGAAAGCTGAATGGCTTGACCAGGTAATCGTCCGCCCCTAAATCCAGACAGCGGATGCGCTGCTGAAGATCCGCGCGGCCGGAGAGAACCAGAATCAAAGAGCCTGGCCAGTCTCGGCGCAGCACCTCCAGAACCTCGCCGCCATCTCGGCGCGGTAACCCCAAATCCAGAACCACCAGATCCGGAGGAAGCTCGGCGGCCACCTCGAGCGCTGTCTCCCCGTCGCCGCAACGGTCCGCATCATAGCCCTCCAGCAAGAGCCCTTTCTGCACAAAGACCGCCAGCGCGGGGTCGTCTTCCACTACCAGGACACGCATGAATTTCGTCCTCAAAACGCATGAATTCGGAGATCCATCCCGCGAAGGCCGCTTCGGCTCAAGCCCCCACGGGTCGCTCCCACATCACCTATCTTCACCTTCCACCCTCTTGGGAGTGCGCAGCAACAGATAGCTACAGAAATCTAATGATCTCTCTCCTGAAACGGGACTCGTCCATGAGTTCCATTTTGGTCCTTCGATATCTCTCACTCTTCCGTGAGCAAGGAATCACCGATGTCTTCCGGGCCATTCCTCCCCTCAAGGGAACTGCCAGATCGTTTGGCCTCCAGACCCCGGGCTGCATCCTTGCCATCGCCAAGAGCCTTCTCGGCCGGGTGCGCGACGGGCGCAATCAGGGCGCACGCTGACCCCAGCCCGGGTGTCACTCCGGCTTTAGATGTGAGGTTTCAACAGGTTGTCCATTCGATCAAGAACTGAAAAGCTGAGTTTGAGAAGACTTTGCCGCTCAGG
>JAKART010000142.1 GCA_021819255.1 Acidobacteriota bacterium | reverse complement strand
AAGCCTCTGCCCGGCCTGCTCGATGCGTGGAAGCAGGTGAAGGCTACCCAGTTGAAGGCCATCAACGACCGGTTGCGGAAAGAAAACCAGCCGCAGCTTTCCCTGAACACAAGCCTGATCGACCATGGCGTGGAGGACCAGATCGAGTACGGCGACGACGATTAGACCATTTTCCCTGAAGGTGTAAGCAAGGGGAACGACTCCTGTGGGCGTTTTCCTCAATGAAAACGCCACGGAACGCCCGCTTCCGTACACCCATCATCAGGGAAAATGGTCTAAAAGGCCGGCCAGACGCAGAAACCACTGGCGCCCACGCGGCGTGAGCGCAGCCAGAGGCGGCGGATCGAAGCACCATCAAGGAAGCCTGCACGACCAGCCGACTGGGCGTCGAGGTTTTCCGCTTTCGCTCCGCCTCCGCCCTGCCGGGAAACATCCCGAATCCGGCAAAACCACTCTAAGATGTCCGTAGGGATCTGTTGAGCGACGCACGGAAGCAGCCGGCAAGACGAGGCAGAGGATGGAATCGCACGCGGAGGAACGCCATCGATGAGAGAAGCCCTCGGGCAGAGCTCCGGCTTCTCCAGGGTCCAAAGCGCCTGCCTGGATGCAATTGGGCGCTGTAACCTGTTGTGGATCCAGAGTCGTCTTCTGGTGTAGAGAAGCCTTGCAGGGCAAAGAAAGAGGCCATCTCCTTTTTGTGTTGGGAAGTGCAATGCCGATCCGAGAGCCGACGCTACGCCGAAGCACGCTTCTCCCGCGCGACGATGTCCGTGATCCTGGCAGCGCCGCCTTCAGCGGACCAGCTTCCAGCTTGCTGCAACGTTCCACCCGCTCACCGGGCGCGCCCTCGTCATATGCAGGGGCGTGTAGTCTTCTATCCAGCTCGGAGCGCCGCTCTCTTCCATCGTTCTCTTTTCCTGAGGCTAAGGCTCACCTTGAAACGTCTTCCGATCCGTCTTCCCCTTCGCTCGCGGCTGCGCTTGTCACTTCTGCGCGTGGCCGTCTCCTCCTCCTGTCTGCTCGCCGGCGCCTTCTTCTGTTTCTCACTGCCGGCCTTCGCCCAAGCGCAGGTTTCCGCCGCGGATCAGGCCATCACGGCGCAGCCGGAGGCGCGCATCACCCAGCCGATCGACGACACCGTCCGCGTCCCCATCGCTCACTCCCATCCGCCGCTCGCCCGGGCTGCGGATGACGCCGGGCCCCTGGCCGGCAACACGCCTCTGCGGGGCATGGCGCTGGTCTTCAGCCGCAGTCCCGCCCAGCAAGCTGCGCTGGATGCTCTGGTCCAGGCCCAGCAGAATCCCGCCTCCCCGCAGTACCACCATTGGATCACCCCGGCCCAGTACGCCGCCCAGTTCGGCGCTGCGCAGGCGGACATCGACGCCGCCGAGGGCTGGCTGCAGCAGCACGGCTTCAGCGTGGATTCCGTGACGCCGAACCACGCGCGCATCTTCTTCTCTGGAACCGCTGCCCAGTTCGCCTCCGCCTTCGGCGTCCCTCTGCACAACTACCGCTTCACCCCGGCCGGCGCACGGACCCCGGTGACCCACTTCGCCCCCTCCGGGGACCTGACCATCCCCGCCGCGCTCAGCGGGGCCGTCCTCAACGTGGAGAACATCAGCGACTTCCGTCCTCACTCCCACTTCCGGTTGCGCCCCGCCCAGGCAGTGGCGCAGGACGTGAGGGCCCACTTCACCTCGTCTATCTCGGGCGAAAACTACCTCACACCGGACGACATCGACACCATCTATGACGTCACCCCCATCACCAGCCAGGGCTTCAACGGCTCGGGTGAGACGATCGTCATCGCCGGCCAGTCCGCTTTTGTGAACTCCGACCTGACCAACTTCCAGAACGCCCTCGGCATCTCCAACAAGCTCCCCACCGTGACCCTGGTCCCGAATACCGGAAGCTCCACCATCGGCGACACCAGCACTGACAGCGACGAGGTCGAGTCGGACATCGATCTGGAGTACTCCGAGGCCATGGCCCAGGGCGCCAACATCGACTTCATCTATACCGGCAACGCACCGAACTCCGGCGGAGCCTTTCAGGCGCTCCAATATGCAATCGACAACGGCATCGGCGACATCATCAGTTCCAGCTACGGCGCCTGCGAACAGGGCCTCGGGTTATCCACCTACAACACCTACAATGCCTCCCTGGAGGAGGCCTCCAGCCAGGGCCAGACCGTCATCTCAGCCGCCGGCGACCAGGGCTCGACGGACTGCTACGGCTCATTTGCGTCTTCGGATACCGCGAAAAACGAGCAACTGGCCGTAGACTTCCCCGGCTCCAGCGAGTACGTCACCAGCGTGGGCGGCACTGAGTTCCCGGTGACTGACATCGCACCCGGCAGCCCCTACTTCGACGCGCGGAGCAGCACGGACATCATCAGCTCCGCCAAATCTTACATCCCGGAGGAGGTCTGGAACGACGACGCCGGCGATGCCAGCCTGGGCGCGACCAGCCCCAATCCGATCTCCGCCGGCGGCGGCGGTGTCAGCATCTACACCCCCATCCAGACCTGGCAGAGCCAGAGCGGCGTCCCGGGCATCCCGGCCAACAGCACCAAGCGGATGGTCCCCGACATCTCCCTCTACGCCTCGCCCTCAGAGCCTTACGTCGACCCAGCCAATTCCAAGGATGACGCCTTCTACGGCGGTTACCTGATCTGCTCCAGCGACCAGAACTTCACCAACGTCACAGGAAGCTGCTCGAACGGCTTCCGGAACGCGAGCGGCTATCTCACCCGCGCCGGCGGAACCAGCTTCGCCGCCCCCATCTTCGCCGGCATGCTGGCCATCCTCGACCAGAAGAAGGGCTACAGCGCAACGGGAGGAAATCCCACGGGCGGACAGGGCGTGATCAACAATGAGCTGTACACCCTGGCCGCCAGCGCCACTGTCTACGCCTCAGCCTTCCATGACATCACCCAGGTCGGCTCCGACCTGGGCAACAACTGCGCGGCCGGAACAACCTGGTGCGGAACGGGCGAAGACACCACTGAGTATTACGCCGGAACCGGCTACGATGAGGCCTCCGGCCTGGGCTCCATCGACTTTGCCAACCTGGTCAACGCCTGGCCAAAGAACACCGCCAGCAGCCAGCTCCTCGCTACCAACACCACCTTGACCGCAGCGACTCTCTCCCCCGTCTCGGGCGCCAGTGACGTCATCACCATCACGGTCGCCCCCGGCGTCGGATCTCCCTCCTCAGCCGCGACTCCCACCGGCACGGTCTCAGTCAGCGTCAACGGCGGCGCGGCGACGACGGTCACCCTCGCCAACGGCGTGGGCACCTACAACTTCTCCGCAACGGCCACGGGAACCTACGTCGTCCAGGCGACTTACTCCGGCAGCAGCACCTACGCCACCTCCAACGCTGCCGTCACGCTCACCCTGGGCTCCTCCACCTCCAGCGGCGTCTTTGGCGTCGCCGCCAGCAACGTCAGTCTGGCTCCCGGAAACTCCGCGACGGGCTCGATCGTGGTTACGCCCACCAACGGCTTCACTGGCGCGGTCACGCTCTCCGTCAATGATGGATCGCTTACGGACGGCTGCGTTGTCATCAACCCAACCTCGGTCTCCATCACCAGCGCAGCCACGGCTACCTCCAGTTACACCGTCTACACCAGCACCACGGCCTGCGCGAGCGCCGGAGCGGCCCGGCCCGGCTCCCGGATCGTCTTTGTCCACCCCACCGCCGCTCCGCCTGGCCACAACTCTCCGGCTTCTCCTTGGCGACGGCTTCCGCTCCCCGGCTCACTGGCAGGCTTGCTCTGGATCGCCGGTCTGGATCGCCGCTCCCGCAGGCTGCGCTCCCGGAGGCTGCGCTCCCTGTGGCTGCGCGGGGGCCTGGCGCTGGGGCTGCTCCTGGCGCTCCTGTGCGGCGGCCTGGGATTGGCAGGCTGCGGCGGCTCCACCACCAGCACCCCGAACCCGTCCGGCAACGACACCCCCGCCGGAACCTACACCCTCACCATCACCGGAGCCTCCGGCTCGGTCACCAGTTCCGCCAACTTCACGGTGACGGTCAGCTGAAGATCGACGGCTGATGCCCGCTCCCCATCCTCGCCCGCACCTGCGGTACTGGTCCGCACCTGCGGTTCACGGAAGCGTTGACCTGTTTTTCGGCCAGGTCTGCGTCGAACACGCCGCATGTGCGCCTCCGCAATCGCGTCCTCCGGTCAGCAATCTGGCCGGGTGGCGACGAGCAGCGGGGCCAACCCCGCCGGTGGCTTGTCCCCTCTCCGGGGGGCAAAATCACCCGCTCCTGGACCAGCGCGGCGTGACCGGCCGGGTAGAAGCTCGGTGCCGTCGCTGCTGGTCTCCGCCCTCTTGACGGCAGGCCCGGGAAGAGCCCTTCCCCTGCGTATTCCTGAGGTCTACGTCTCCACGGCCGGCTCATGGGATGATGGTTGCGGACGCTATGGCCAGGTTGCGGCGCGGATTCGGAGCATTGTCGTTGGTTCTGGCGGTGGCGCTTGCCCTTCAGGCGATCCGGCCATCGCTCGGGGCCCCGGCGGGAGCGCAGACGGAGATTGCCGTACCGCCGCAGGTGCGAGAGATCCTGGTGCGGCGCTGCTACGCCTGCCACTCCGACCATCCCCAGCTCCTGTGGTGGGACCAGGTGGCGCCCGTGTACTGGGTGGCGGCCTCTGACGTGCAGAGAGCAAGAAGAGTGCTGAACTTTTCAGAGCTTGGCGCCCAACCCCTTGTCCGCCAACGAGCCGCTCTCTTTGAGTCAGTGGACCAGATTCAGTTGGGCGCCATGCCGCTGCGGCTTTATCGGCTCGGACATCCCCACTCCGGGGTAACGGCGCAGGAGCTGGCTACCCTGAAGGCCTATCTGGCGCCCTTCCCGCCAGCCGGAGGCCAGGGCGAGCCGAGCAAGCCGTTTGTGGCCAAGCCGGCGGCCCTGGCTGCGCCCGAGCCCAACCGAAAGCCGGCAGGACCCTCGCCCAACGGAACTCCGTTTCTACCCGGCTTTGCAGGCTGGCAGGTGATCACCGCCGTCGATCGAGGAGACGATCACAGCCTGCGGATCATCACCGGCAACGAGATTGCGATCCGCGCCATCGAAGCTCGGCAGCTACCCTCCTGGCCGGAGGGCGCAGCCCTTGCCAGCATCGCCTGGCGGGCCGTGGACGATGGGCACGGACATCTGCGGCCGGGAAGGTTCCTTCAGGTGGAGTTCATGGAAAAGCATCGCATCCAGTTTGCCGGCACGGAGGGATGGGGGTTTGCACGCTTCGTCGGCGATCAGTTGAAACCTTACGGAGATGGACCGCACTTTGACAATGAGTGCCTGGGATGCCACGAGGCTGTCAAGGCGAATGACTTTGTCTTCTCCCTCCCGCTGCCCCGGGAGCCGAAGACCGGCCCGTCTGGCCCGGAGAGGCAAGAGGCCAAGGGAGCGGGACAATGAAGATGCCCTCGGTTGCTGCCCCCGCGCTGCTGCTGCTCTGCCTCTGCGGATGCCGGCGGCAGATGGCTGAAGATCAACTGTACGATCTGCCGGCCGCGCTGGACAAAGGCCTGCCCTACCCCGTGCTGCAGTGGACGGCGATTGCCACCGAGGTGGATCGAAGCTCCGGTTCCATGACCACGCTCTTTGGAGACGATGCCGCCGTCAAAGCGGCTCGGGCGGGGGTGGCGTATCCTGCCGGGGCTGTGTTGGGTCTGGTGACGTGGAGGGAAGGTGAAGATCCACACTGGTTCGGCGCCAGGATTCCTGGCCAGCCGGTCTCGGTGGAGTTTGTGGTTGCAGGTCGGGGAGTCGACGAGAAGTTTACGGGGACGCCCTGGAGGGAGACTCCCGGAACCGCGGCCGAGCAGATCGCGGCGATGCAGCCGGCGCGCGTTCCATAACCACCCCCAGGGGGATCCACGAAGGAGATGGATCCGTTCCCCTCGAGCCGTCCGGAGCGATATCTGGGCGGCATGGACGCCTGTGTCCTGTTCCCGGTCTCGGTCGAGGATTCCGTCCCGCCTTCCGGCCACGGTCCTCCGCTCCCCGCCGGCCGGGAACGCTTTCCACGGGTCGCGGGACGAGAGCCTGCTCAGGCGGCAATCCAGCCGAAAACTTGAGCCTTGTCCGGATCCAAAACAGCCCTGGTTTGGCCGCGCTCACTTGGGTCTTCTCTTGCATTCCGGCTGTCGCGCCGGGGACCCTTCCCGAGCCTCGTAAATCCGGAACACCCCGCTCGGCCGAGCCCGCCATTCACGCCCTGTTCACAAACTTTCCACAGCAAAATCCCCGGAAAACCGCGGTCCCCTTCGCGCATCGCCGCATCCGGGGAGTATCTACTTCAACACCACAAGATCTAGTTGTTTTATACTTGACTCGTACCAGATGCGGCGTTACTTTCAACCTCACCGCCCCTTGGTGCAGTGCCTGCTCC
>JAKART010000141.1 GCA_021819255.1 Acidobacteriota bacterium | reverse complement strand
GATCTCTGAAGTGGGCGGAGTTGTTCGAACCGGCGATTCATTTCTGCCGTGCCGGCTCTCCGGTGCCGCAGATCATCGGCTACTACATCAAGCGGAATATGGCCATCTTTCTGCGGCCCGGCTCGGGCGTGGAGGAGACCGCCAACGCCGCGCATACTTACCAGGTGAACGGCGGCCCAGTCCAGGAGTATGACGTCTTTCGCAATCCCGATCTGGCCCACACCTACGAGATGATCGCCCAGGGGGGGCGGGATGCGTTTTATGATGGCCCCATCGCCCAGACCATCGATCAATACTTCAAGCGCATCGGCGGTTGGCTCTCCGCCGAAGATCTTCGCGAACAGCATGCGGAGTGGGTAAAGCCTTTGGTGACCAACTATCGCGGCGTGGATGTGTTTGCGATGGGAGCCAATACGCAGGGGTTGGCCACGCTGCAAATGTTGAATATCATCTCCCAGTTTGACGTTCGCCAGATGGGATTCCAGAGTGCCCCTGCGCTGCATGTCCAGATTGAAGCCAAGCGGCTGGCCTACGAGGACCGCGCAAGATACTACGCTGATCCGCATTTTTCCAAAGTGCCCGTGGAGTGGTTGAACTCCATGGAGTATGCCCGGGAGCGGGCCAGGCTGATCCGGCTGGATCGGATTCTCAATCCGGTCTATCCAGGGCAGGCCCCAAGCCACGGGGATACAACCTACTTCTGTACCGCCGATGCCGACGGAATGATGGTCTCCATGATCCAGTCCAACTTCCGCGGGATGGGATCCGGGTTAGTGGCTGATGGGCTGGGATTCATGTTTCAGGATCGGGGCCAACTGTTCTCTCTGCAAGACGGTCATCCCAATCTCTATGCGCCGGGGAAGCGGCCCTTCCAGACCATCATTCCGGGGTTCGCCATGAAAGATGGCGCGCCGTGGCTGGCCTATGGGGTGATGGGGGGAGACATGCAGCCGCAGGGGCAGACGCAGGTGATTCTGAATCGTGTGGACTATGGACTGGATGTCCAGGCGGCGGGGGATAGCCCGCGCTGGCATCATGAAGGATCTTCGCAAAGTATGGGTGAAGACAGGCCGGGTTTGGGCCCCATGGGAGTTCTGCGCCTGGAGACCGGGATTCCCGAAGCAACCCAAAAGGCGCTCATTGCGATGGGTTGGCCCATGGGGCCTAGCGATGGCGGTTTTGGACGCTACCAATGCGTGGAGCTACGCCAGCAGGGCGGTAGCCGGGTATACGCTGCGGGCAGTGAGATGCGTGCCGACGGTGTAGCCCTCGCCTATTAGACCATTTTCCCTGATGATGGGTGTACGGAAGCGGGCGTTCAGTGGCGTTTTCATTGAGGAAAACGCCCACAGGAGTCGTTCCCCTTGCTTACACCTTCAGGGAAAATGGTCTAGCTGTGGAGGCTCAAGAGATTGTCCCGCCAGAACAGACCCGGGGGTGTATCTGGCCACAGTTCAAATATTCCAGAGATCCATCCTCTTGCAGCCGCGGCAGCAACATCGTCGCATACTTGCCGATATTCTTCCGGCACAGGTATCGATTGACAGCCGGGGCGATCGCCGGCAGTTCCTGCTGCGCCTGGAGTGGAACGTAGAGCATGCCCTGCAGGGTGGAAGCCAGAAAGGCGGCTGAGATTCCCTTGCCGGAGACCTCCACCAAAGCCAGGTTGAGCATCCCCTTGTCAGCAACGACATCAAAGAAGTCGCAGCCGCGGCGCTGCACGGAGCACTCTTCGCCTGGACGCCGGCAAACCAGAAGTCAGGGATCTGAACGGCCAATATCCCCTTCTGAATCTCGGCGGCAATTTGGATCTCTTCCTTCGGTTACCGAGCCTGGTCTTCCAGCACAGCCAGTTGGGCGTTGTCCACCATGCTGGTGAAGGCCCGCCGGACCTCTTCTCGGCAGCCTGAACTGACCTGGCGATGGAATCGATTCTGAACAGACCAAGAATCGTGCCAGAGACAGAGCCAATAGCGTCAAGCGAGGCCACGCCCCGGGCCGACGACTTGGCTCAGTTGATGACCAAGGTGGACCGAAAGGGAGCGGATGTCTCCAAACAAAGGAAGATAGATTCTGACCGTGGCAGGTTTCGGCCGCGCATGGGCCGGCTCGACTCCGCTATGCGAGCGGCCAAAGGCGGAAGGGCAGTACAAATCATGAGGTTAGACCTCTATGAGCCGCCTTCCCTGTATCATCCCCCGGCTCTCCTCTATACTCGGCTGGACGGTGCTTGCAGGAGTCCACGTTTCCATGTCCTTACTACCAACTGGATCAAAACTTCAGAGGCTTGCATCCCGCTCCATCGAGTCGAATATGCGGTGGTTTGTCTGTCTGCTGCTTTTTCTGGCGACAACCATCAATTACATGGACCGATCGGCGCTTTCGCTGGTCGAGCCGCTGCTTCATCTGAGGTTTATGGGGTGGGCTCCGGGCGTCAGCGCACAGTTCCAGACGGTCTACCACTTGAACTATGGACATATCGTGGAGAGCTTCCAGATTGCCTATGCTGTCGGGTTTCTGGTGGCTGCTCCCCTGATCGACCGGCTGGGAACCAAGATCGGCTATGCGCTGGCGATCGGGATCTGGGCTGCATCCTCCATCAGTCACTCGCTGGTCCACTCGGTCTTGGGTTTTTGTATCGCGCGCGCCTGTCTGGGATTGGGCGAGTCCGGGAACTTTCCGGCTGCGATCAAGGCCACCAGTGAGTGGTTTCCCAGTGAGGAGCGAGCCTTGGCGGTGGGATTGTTCAACTCCGGGGCCAACGCTGCCTTCTTCATTGCGCCAGCCCTGATTCCACTGGCCACCCTTCACTTCGGAGGTTGGCGCGCGGCATTTTTTTGCACGGGCAGCGTAGGGTTGTGCTGGCTGCTGCTTTGGATGATCTTCCCTTACAACAGGCTGCGCGGCAGGCTCGCCACTCCTCAGGCAAATCGACAGCGCGTGGCGCCCAGCGGTAGTGGCCAGCGGATGGATGCGGTCCCGCTGCGTCATCGCGGGCTTTATGCGTTTTCCATCGCCAAAGGACTCACCGACCCGGTTTGGTGGTTCTATCTCTTCTATCTACCGATGTACCTGAATGACAACTATGGGCTCAGCCTGGAGCAGGCCTATTGGCCCATCGTGCTGGTCTATGCTGTCTCGTCTGTTGGGTCTTTTCTGGGTGGAGGACTCTCCGGGCTGCGCATCAAGCGTGGCCATACGGTGAACAACGGACGCAAGTTCGCCTTGCTGGTCACCTCGTTATGCGTGCTGCCTCTGATGCTGGTGCCGCACATGCACCGGTTGTTTCCGCAGAACGCCGGGCCGGCCGTGGCGCTCTTCGCTCTGGCCGCAGCGGCGCATCAGGGCTGGTCGGCCACGCTGTTCACCACGCCCACGGATATGTTCCCATCCACCTCCGTTTCTACCGTGGTGGGCATTGGTGGAGCAGTGGGTTCGGTGGGTGGGGCGTTGTTCACTCTGGCTGTATCGCATCTCCTCTCCCTGCATCCTCTGGTGATCTTCTGCATGGCCAGCTTCGCTTACGTGGCTTCGCTGACCATCTTCCAACTCCTGGTGCCGCGGATTGGAGTGATCACAGAGCCCAAGGGCGGCGTGGAAGTTGAGCCCGCGCTTTGATGATCGAACAGCTTCGCTCCAGACACTCTTCCTCTTCCAGACCATAGGCTGCCTTCGGCCCAGGTTGTCGCATCCTAATCGGAAAGTGTCGGGCGGATCCCAGACTGTTGGGCGGACGATGACGCAACGCAGACGATGCCGGCGCGGAAGGCTGCGAAGGGGCCAGATGCTCGTTGTCATCCACCGTTCATGGGGAAGTGCTGGAATCTGGATGCGGGTCTGAAAATTTGACTCGCTGAAGGTCATTGCAGCAGAGCCGAGAAATCCCGGATGCAACCCGAGGAACCTGCGAGGCTGGATGCAGTTACTGGTGATCAACAGCGGATCCTCTTCCATCAAGTTCTCTGTCTATGCGGTCAGAGCGAAAGGAGATCTGCCCTGCAGCCTCATCGAGGGCCAGTTGAGCGACATCGGGGAGCCAGAGAGCAGGCTTGTCGTCCAGCAGACTGGCCGAGGGTCGCCGCTGGAGAGCCGGGTAGGCATCCATGGCGTCTCAGAGGCGATTTCCGCGGTGCTGGATGTCGTTTCCGGCCGTGGCATGCCCGAGTTTGAGGCGGTGGGATATCGGGTGGTGCACCCAGGGCCGAGGTTGCGGGAGCATACACGGATTACCCCGCAGGTGCTGGCGGAGTTGGATGCCGCCAGCGCCTATGCCCCCTTGCACGATCCTGCGGCCGTGCAAATGATTCGCACCTTCAGCCAAAGGTTTCCCGAGCTGCCTCAATACGCCTGCTTCGATACGGTTTTTCACCAAACGATGCCACTGGAAGCGAGTACCTACGCGCTGCCGCTTGAGTTGACGGCCCGCGGCGTGCGGCGGTATGGCTTTCACGGGCTGAGCTGCGAGTCGATCGTCCAACAGTTGAGTAGCAAGGAAGGGCGGAACGGCCCGCTTCCACGGCGTATGGCAATCGCCCACTTGGGCAGCGGTTGCAGCGTAACGGCTCTCCAGGACGGCCGTTCTGTGGACACGACGATGGGACTGACCCCGACCGGCGGAGTGGTGATGGGGACGCGTCCCGGCGATCTGGACCCAGGGCTGGTGCTCTTTTTGCTTCGCGAGAAGATCGGCGTTCCGCAGGATGGTAGAGCCGGATCGAAAGATGCTTTGGATGCGGTGCAGACACTGCTGAATCATGGATCGGGACTGGCGGCCCTCAGCGGCATGGAAAACAACGTAAAAGAGATTCGGGCCGCGGCGAATGCAGGCCGGCAGAGCGCTCGGCTGGCACTGCAGGTCTTCACGCGCAGCGTCAGAAAGGCGCTGGGAGCCTCCTGCTGGTTGCTGGGCGGCCTGGACGCCATGGTCTTTTCGGGCGGCATCGGAGAGAACGATGCTCAGACGCGCCAGGAGATTGTGGCCGGAATGGAGGAGTTGGGAGTGAGCTTGGATCCGGGACTTAACCAGAGAGCAGCAGGCGGCATCCTAAGAATCAGTGCTCCCGGTTCCCGCACGCAGGTTCTGATCGTTCCGGCGCAGGAGGATCGGATGGTCGCAGTTCATGTCGCCCGCTTGCTGACAGAAGGTCGTTCATCGGGGCGGCAGATGCCAAAAAACAATTGGAGAAGCACCAGGAAGGGATGAGTCGGATGACGAAGAGCAACGATGGGGCAAGTACCGGCATGAACTCCTCTGCTCTGGAGCGCGGCGTGCAGACGAACGGGTTGGGAGAGACGGAGCAAAGCAAGCTCGATGCATACTGGCGTGCTTGCAACTACGTGTGCGCGGGGATGCTTTATTTGCAAGCAAATCCGCTGCTGCGCGAGCCGCTGAAGCCAGAGCACATCAAGAACCGGCTTTTGGGACACTGGGGTAGCGACCCTGGACAGACCTTCACCTGGGTGCATCTGAATCGGCTGATCAAAAAGTTCGATCTGAATGCAATCTACATCTCAGGGCCTGGACATGGAGCCCCCGCCACCTTGTCGAACAGCTATCTGGAGGGTGTGTACTCGGAGATCTATCCGACGATGGGCCAGAACCTGGAGGGCATGCGGAAGTTTTTCAAACAGTTCTCCTTTCCAGGTGGGATTGGCAGCCACTGCACACCGGAGACGCCGGGTTCCATTCACGAAGGCGGAGAGTTGGGCTACAGCCTATCACATGGATTTGGGGCGGCCTTCGACAATCCAGACCTGATTGTGACGGTTGTGGTGGGTGATGGCGAGGCGGAGACAGGTCCGCTGGCGACATCCTGGCATTCGAACAAGTTTTTAAACCCGGTCACCGATGGAGCCGTGCTTCCCGTGCTGCACCTGAACGGATACAAAATCGCCAATCCGACCATTCTGGGCCGGATTCCACAGCAGGAGTTGGAGAGCCTGCTGATCGGATATGGCTGGAAGCCTTACTTTGTCGAGGGCGAGGACCCGGCCTTGATGCATCCCAGGATGGCGGAGATCATGGAACGGTGCATCCTGGAGATTCGCGCTATGCAGCAGCGCGCGCGCTCAGAGTCAACTGGAAGTCCGGTGGAGAGGCAGCGCTGGCCGATGATTGTGCTGCGTACCCCGAAGGGCTGGGGATGCCCGAAAGAATTGGACGGGCACAAGCTGGAGGGGAGTTGGCGAGCGCACCAGGTGCCCATCGCCGATCCCAAGACGAATCCCGAACATCTGGCGCTGCTCGAGCGCTGGCTGCGGAGCTACCGGCCGGAAGATCTTTTTGATGAGAGCGGCAGGCTCAAGGAGGAACTGCGCGAGATGGCGCCGCAAGGGGCGCGGCGGATCTCCGGCAATCCTCATGCCAATGGAGGCTTGCTGCGCAAGCCTCTGGACATGCCGGACTTTCGCGCCTATGCGGTGAAGATGGACGAGCCGGGCAAAATGCA
>JAKART010000140.1 GCA_021819255.1 Acidobacteriota bacterium | reverse complement strand
CGATCTAGGCATCAACCGCATCATGCAGACGGGCGAACAGCCGCGCGGAGGGAATGCTCTCAGCCAGATGATGCCGCTGAAAGTCGGCGAGTGCATCCGGGGCCATTCTGGCGAAGCCAAGCGCCACCCCGTTCTTGCTGAGCTCCTGGTTGATCCGGGCGATCACGCGCGCCGCCGAGTAGTCGATCTGGGTAATCGCTTCGGCATCCACGATGATCCATCGCACCGCGGAGGAATGCCCGGATTCTGCGCCGGAGAGACAGAGGAGTTCTTCGGCAAAGCGGTTGGCGTTGGCGTAAAAGAGAGCCGAGCCAAAGCGATAGAGCACCAGTCCCGGCTCGGTGACCTCTCCGGGAGCGACCGGCGCGACCCTCCAGGCATGGTCGTTTTCCAGATGGATGACCCCGGTATGCGGGTGATAGCTGTGACGCACGATGCGGAGCAGCGACAGGACCATCGCCAGCAAGATGCCTGCTTCCACTCCGATGCCGACCACGGCGGCGGCCGTGATCACTGCAACGATGAACTCTCCGGGGCTCTCCCGGCGCAACTCGCGCAGGCCACGCAGATCGATCAGATGGAAGGCCACCAGGAGCACCAGCACGCCAAGGACGTTCCGGGGAAGGTACTGGAGCGCAGGGGTGAGAGACAGCAGAACGCCGGCGACCAGAAGGGCCGTGGCGAGCTGCGACTTCTGGCTGGCGCCGCCCGCCGTCTCCACCATGGCGGTCTGGGTGGGGCTGCCGTTCACCACAAAGGTTCCGCTCAGCGCCGCGGCCAGATTGGCCACCGAGAGACCGACCAGGTCACGGTTTTCATCCAGCCTTTGCTCATGGCGCAGGGCGTAGGCCCGCGCGGTGGCCGCACTCTGGGTCACGATCATGATGGCGCAGGAGCCGGCGATGGGCAGCAGCGTCGCGACCTGGCGCCAAGGCAGCCAGTGCAGGTGGGGGTGCGGCAGGCCGCCGGCGACCGCTCCAACGGTGGGAACTCCATGCGCGGAGAGGCGCCACGCCGCGCTGGCGGCGGTTGCGCCGGCTACGGCGATCAGGGATGCCGGCAGCCTGGGCGAGAGAGCCTTCAGCCCCACCACCAGGCCCAGCACCGCCGCGGAGACCAGCAGCACCGGAAGATGGACCTTGGAGAGCTGCTGCAGGACTTCGAGCAACTGCGCCAGGGTGCGGTTTGAATGGATGGGCAGTCCCAAGGTCTCGCCCAGCACCGCAATGCCGACCTGGAAGCCGACTCCGGTGAGGAAGCCGATCAGCACGGTTTGAGAGAGGAAGTCGGCGATGAAGCCAAGCCGCAGCAGACGGCCGGCCAGAAGGAAGGCTGCGGTCAGCAAGGCGACATCGCCGGCCAGGCTGACCCACTCCGGGCTGGCCACGGGAGCCATGCCGGAGAGTCCGCTGAACAGAATGGCCGCCGTCGCCGAGTCCGCGGCCACAACCAGATAGCGCGAGGATCCGAGGGTTGCAAAGGCCGCCAGGGGCGCCAGCAGGGTGTAGAGACCGGTGACGACGGGCATGCCCGCAATCCTGGTGTAACCCAGCACCTGGGGGATGTTCATCGCTGCCAGGGCCAGGCCGGCGCGTGCGTCGCGCAGCGTGTCCCGCCAGCGAAATGGCCGCAGACTCTCGAACATCGTTCCTGGTATTGAACGGGCAGCTCTGCCGGAAGACGCCGCGCCTTGCCCGCTCCCAGCCCGCTCCGGGAGCGTTATCTCCAGCCAAGCTGCTCCAGTGTAGCGCAGCCCGGAAGGCTGAACCTGGCGAGCACCGGCGCGGGCCGGCCGACGTCACCGGAGCGGGATCGCGGGGGCGGAGTTGCGTTTGCACTTTCCGGGAGAATTCGGCATACTTAGAAGGTTGTCTGCACTCCCGTGCAGACCGGTCGAACCACGCCCTTGCGGAAGAGCGCATGCCGGGGTGGAAGACGAGGAAATATGGCAAAGAAGACATCCAAGAATATTGCGAAGGCGCGCGCGCTCGTGGAGCCGCGTCCGTATGCCATCGGCGAGGCGATTCCCCTGCTGCAGAAGGCCAAGTACGCCAAGTTCGACGAGACCGTCGATCTGACCATGCGGCTGGGTGTAGACACGCGGCACGCCGATCAGATGGTGCGCGGCACCGTGGTGCTGCCCCACGGCCTGGGCGGCAAGACCAAGGTGGTGGCGGTGATCGCCTCCGGTGACAAGGTAAAAGAGGCCGAAGCGGCGGGCGCGGAGTTCGTGGGCGGCGAGGAGATGGTGGAGAAGATCCAGAAAGAGAACTGGACCGGCTTCGACGCCCTCATCGCAACCCCGGATATGATGCGCTCCGTAGGGCGTCTGGGCAAGGTGTTGGGGCCGCGCGGCCTGATGCCCAATCCCAAGACGGGCACGGTGACCACCGACGTGGCCGGAGCCATCCGGGAGATCAAGGCCGGCAAGGTCGAGTTCCGTGCGGATAAGACCGCCTTGGTGCATGTGCCGGTTGGCAAACTCTCCTTCAGCCCGGACAAGCTGGAGGCCAATGCGCTGATGGTGATCTCCTCGGTGGTGAAGGCCAAGCCTTCCGCCGCCAAGGGCAAGTACATCAAGCGGATCGTACTCAGCTCAACCATGGGCCCGGGCATTGAGCTGGAGCCGGCCGTCGCAGAGGTTGCGGCCAAGGCGTAAGGGCGCGGATTCAAGGCTCGGGGATGGCTCCCGCGCCTGGTGGCAAAGCTGGGTTGGAGCCGGCGGAAGCGGATCAGGCAGAGCTGGGATCTCCGGCCAGATCGAAAGACCGAAGGGCTGAAAGATCGAAGAATCGAAGGGCCGAAAGATCGAAAGACCGAAGGGCTGAAAGATCGAAGAATCGAAGCATTTGGATGATGGGGCTGGCGATACGCCGCCGGCCGGTAAAGGTCAGGTTCACAATGGCATTAACCAAGGCAAAGAAGAGCGAGAAGGTCAAGGCGCTGGCAGTGGAGCTGGAGAGCTCGACTTCGGCTATCATCGGCACGTTCAAGGGGCTGACCGCCTCCAAGGACTTTGAGCTGCGCAAGGTGATTCGCGCCGCCGGTGGAAGCTACCACGTGGTCAAGAACAAACTGGCCGCCAGGAGCAGTCAGGGCACCAGAGTGGAGAAGGCGCTGCAAGGACTCAAGGGAGTCAACTCGGTGGCCTACACCTCGGGAGATCCGGTGGCGCTGGCCAAGGCGCTCTCGACCTGGGTAAAGGACAATGCGGAGTACACCTTCAAGCTGGGCATCGTGGACGGCAAGGTGATTACGGTGGAGCAGATTGACTCGCTGGCCAAGCTGCCCGGCAAGGAGGAGCTCTTCTCCAAGTTGATGTTCCTCATCCAGTCGCCGGCGCAGCGTCTGGCGACGGTGATCAACGCCGCCGGGCGGGATCTCGCGGTGGTGATCAACCAGGGTGTGGAAAAGGGCAAGTTTGGCGCCGCCGCGGTCAAAGCTGCGGTCGCGGAGGTTTCGGCGGCGCATGGCAACCAGCCGTCTGCCGCAGCGGAGCCGGAGAGCGCCACCGCGTCGCAGGCGGAAGAGGCGGCCGGCCTCGATCCTGCCCAGGGATAACCAAGTTTCGCTGTGGTCTTCGCCGAGTGCGCAGTCTGGGCGCATCGGAAACTCGGCAAGGCCGGAGCAGCCTGGAACGGAACAGGTTTCAGGTAAGTTGAATCGGAAGCAGAGCGGCATCGGGTTTTGCAACTTTTACGTATACGGAGAGAGAGATGGCGGACATTCAGCAGTTGGAAGATCAGATCGTAGGCCTCAGCCTGCTTGAGGCGGCGGAGTTGGTGAAGAAGCTTGAGGAGCGCCTGGGCGTCTCGGCGGCGGCTGCGGTAGCGGCGGCGCCGGCGGCGGGCGCGGCCGCCGCGGCTCCCGCGGTGGAAGAGAAGACCGAGTTCACGGTGATCCTGAAGGATGCCGGGGCCAACAAGATCAATACCATCAAGGCTGTGCGAGAGGTTACCGCGCTGGGGTTGAAGGAGGCCAAGGATCTGGTCGACGGCGCTCCCAAGGCCCTGAAGGAGAACATCTCGAAGGATGATGCGGCGGCGATCGCCAAGAAGTTCGAGGGCGTCGCGACCGTCGAGATCAAGTAGTTCCGGGTGGGTGACGGCAGGCTCCGCCTGCCCCCATCCAGCCTGTTGCAGCCGGGGCGAATCTGGGGTATTCTCTCTAATGGGAGACTCCCGCAGACGCCTCGGCGCAATGTTTTCTGCGGGGTTCTAAAGGTCAAAATTCCATCATCAAGTTTCATCCGGCTCATCCTGGCACTGCGAAGCAGGTTATGGAGCCGGCCATCTTGTGGTTTGAGCGGCGGGCCCACAAGGTGCAAACGTGCGACAAGCGGCAAACGTTGGGCCCGCATCGCGTGCGGGATCAAAGGGCGGCGATTATCCACCGTTTCTGTGTCAGATCACTTGGGAATCTAAAGTGCGCGCTCTCCGGGCAGGACGTCCCGCAGGGCGCTTTCGGCGTCTCCGACCGCCGGATGCCGCAGCGCGGGCCGGAGAGCCTTGGCTGTCGCATCGTCATTCGGGCCGTTCCTTCCGGCGCTGCGTAGAGATATACCAGCAGCGGGGCTTGCGTGGCAAATCGCCCCTGGGAGCCAAGCCGGCTGCCGCATCAGGTTTTCACCCCGCAGAATGCTTCGCTGGGGTTTGTAGGACGCGCTTCAGTTGCTTTCTCTGCGAGGAGAGCAGGCAGCGGAACAGGCGCACATCAAGACCCATGAGAGGCGCCGCGGCAGCGGCGGCTTCTCCTCTTCGCCGGGTGCCGGAGCCGCCGCGAGTCAGCAACGCGCACTTCGAGCCGCCGGCGGGGAGCCTCGAGCCAACGAGCCAAGCGTCAGCTGGTGAACAAGCGCCGGCCGATGCATCAGGAGACAGCATGTCGAACTCAGCCCCCACCGAAATGCGCGCGATTCGCACCCGCCTGGACTTTTCCAAGATTCCAACCAGCATCCAGATCCCCAACCTGATCGAGGTGCAGCGACGCAGCTACGAGCGCTTCCTGCAGATGGACAAGTTGCCCCGGGAGCGCGAGGACAACGGCCTGCAATCGGTCTTCACCTCGGTCTTTCCCATTACCGACTTCCGCAACGTCTCCGAGTTGGAGTTTGTGGATTACACCATTGGCAACTGGGAGTGCAAGTGCGGCTACCTCAAGGGGCTGAACCATCTGCGCACCGCCTGCACCACCTGCGGTCACATGGTGATCACCGATCCCTTCCATCCCGGCGATGTCCTCTGCAAGTTCTGCGGCACCTACAACAAGAACACTCCTGATTTCTGCACCAAGTGCGGCGACCCGGTGGGTCTGCAGCTCAAGTACGACCAGGCGGAGTGCGAGGAGCGGGGGATGACCTACTCAGCCCCGCTCAAGGTGACCATCCGGCTGAAGATTTACGACAAGGACCCGGAGACCGGAGTCAAGACGTTGCGCGACATGAAGGAGCAGGAGGTCTTCTTTGGCGACATTCCGCTGATGAGCGCCAACGGCACCTTCATCGTGAACGGCACCGAGCGGGTGATCGTGAGCCAGTTGCACCGGTCTCCCGGAGTGTTCTTTGAGACGGCCAACAACCGTACCTACTTCCTGGGCAAGATCATTCCCTACCGCGGTAGCTGGGTGGAGTTCGAGTACGACCAGAAGAACACCCTTTACGTGCGCATCGATCGCAAGCGTAAGTTTCCCGCGACCATCTTTCTGCGCGCCCTTGGTCTGCGCACCGATGAGGAGATCCTCAAGACCTTCTATGTGGTGGACAACATCACGGTGAAGGAAGGCAAGCTCTTTTGGGCGCTGACGCCGGAGGATAAGCCGACTCATTTGGTGGGCACCCGCAGCGCCGTGGCCCTGCACCTGCCCGGGCCCAAGGGGGCGGGCAAGGAGGAGCTGGTGGCCGCGGGCAAGAAGATCGGCGCCTCCACTCTCAGGCACATCCGCGCCGCCGGCCTGGAGCAGATTGAGGTTGAGCCGGGCGAGTTTGACGGCGCCATGCTGGCCGCCGATGTGGTGGATATGAGCACCGGCGAGCTGCTCTATGAGGCCAACGCCGAGCTGACGGCCGACAAGCTGCACAAGATCCTGCAAAGCGGCGTGACCCATCTGCAGGTCTTCTTCCCGGAGCGCGACGATGTGGGCAATATCATCTCCAACACGTTGCGGCGCGACTCGGTGCGGAAGCCGGAAGAGGCGCTGATCGAGATCTACCGCAAGCTGCGCCCCGGCGACCCCCCGACCCTGGATACCGCAACCGCTCTCTTTGAGGGTATGTTCTTCGATCCGCGCAAGTACGACTTCTCGCGTGTGGGCCGGCTCAAGTTCAACATCAAGCTCTATGAGAACCAGGACGCCGCCGGGCTGGACAAGCGCACTCTGATGCCGGAAGACTTCTACGGCACCATCCGCTATCTGCTCAAGCTGCGCAAGAATATCGGCGCGGTGGATGACATCGATCACCTGGGCAACCGGCGCGTGCGCGCGGTCG
>JAKART010000139.1 GCA_021819255.1 Acidobacteriota bacterium | reverse complement strand
AGGCGATGCTCCGCTTGTTGGCCAGGCCGAAGACCACGGCCACTTTGCCCTTCATATCGATCATGCTGAAGACTCCTGAACTGGCTGGAAAATCAAAGGAACCGAGGGTAAGGATAGCAGTTTCCGGCTTGCTTTGGCGCTGTGCCGACTCCTGAAGCCCTATTCTTGTCCATCAAAGCTGTGGGAGCAGGCAGGCAACGGGGCTGGCTCAAATCAAGAGGCATCGTCGATGCCGAGATTGCACGGGTTCCAGAAGGGAAAGCATGGCCTAGCCATGCACCAGCCAATCGAACTGCTCCGGGGAGAGAGGGACAACCGAGAGCCGAAACTGCCGGAACATCACGGAGTCAAGGAATGCGCTCTCGCGGCGAATCTCCGCCAGCGGCTTCTCCCGCTTGAGCCGCTTGCCGGCCTGGAGCCGGACCAGAGGCGTCTTCGGATCATTGGGGTCGGCGGTCACAGAGATGACTTTGGCAGTGCCTACGGCAACCTTCCCTGTGTTGGAGTGATAGATGACGCAGGTCTCGCCGGGTTTCATCTGGCGCAGCGTCATCAACGCTTGTGCGTTCTTTACGCCATCCCAAAGGGTTTCACCGTCGCGCAGAAGGTCGTCGAAGGAGTATTTCTCCGGTTCTGTCTTCAGAAGGTAGTGCATTGCTCTCCAGTGTAGTTGGTTTCAGAGGGAGGGTGTCCATCTTCCTGCCGATGGGAGACGCTGCCTGCCGACTGAATCCGCCGGAGGGTAAATCTAACCGCCCAAGTCGAGCAGGTGTACGCTCGCAATCGGTTGACCGAGAAAGAGGCTCCCAAGGCGTTGAAACTTCTCTACGGAGTCGGTGGCAAAACACTCGAAGTTGCCTTTGGCCACCGTGGCCGCAGTGGCGGACCAACCACCAAGAGCTGTTTCGGCCGCCTCAGCCGTAGCCTTTGCCGAGTCGATCACGATGGCATCTGATCCCAGTTCGCGCAGCATCGCCTGAATCGCGCCGGCGACCAGCGGATAGTGCGTGCAACCGAGAAGAACCGCTTTGGGCCGGCAGATCGCCAGGGCCTGGGAGAGATAGATGCGCAGGACAGCCCGGGTCACATCGTGGTCTGTCCAACCCTCCTCCACCAGAGGAACCAGCAGAGGGCAGGCTACCTCGAAGGCGCGCAGACCAATCCTTTGGCAGGCCTCCCGATAGGCGTGCGACTGCACGGTGGCGGAGGTGGCCAAAACGAGAACATCGCCGCCGGCATCCTGAAGTTCGCGCTTGACGGCCTGGGATCCGGGCTCAATCACGCCCAGCACAGGAACCCGCACAGCCATGCGGATCTCCTGGAGCGCCAGCGCCGTGGCCGTGTTGCAGGCGATCACCAGATATTGGCAGCCGCGTTCCTCCAGGAAGCGGGCGCTCTCCACGGCGTAGCGGGCAACGGTGGCCGGAGACTTTGCGCCATAAGGAAGGCGCGCTGTGTCTCCCAGGTAGATGTAGTGCGCAGAGGGAATACGAGCCAGCAGCGATCGCAGGACGGTGAGGCCGCCAAAGCCGGAGTCAAAGACGCCAATGACGGGTGGCTGCGGTGGGTCTTCGCCTCGGGCTGGCGCAACCATTCCGGCGCGGCTGGCTGCCGCCGACGGCCCCGGCGCGCCGAGGGGCTGCCCGAGCCGGTTTGGGTGGGGCCGCGCAGCACCCATGGCTTTCTCGTGCTTGTTCTTTGTCATGGCCGGATTCCTATTTTCTTCTGCGGCGAGAGTTCTTCATGGATGGACCGGCTCAGGAGCGTCTCCGTCCGTCTGGGTGGTTGTGTCGCGCACGATGTAGGTGCGCAGAAGATCCGCATGGCCGGCCAGCGTCTCACGCGCCTGGCCATCCACCAGGAAGCGCACCTGCTCGATCTGAGGAAGATTGCGATGCAAGGTGCCCAGGATCGATTTCAAGGTGAGCGACTCGACCTCAACGCCGGAGGGATGCTGGTTGACCCAGGAGTTGCGGAGGTCGATGACGGCCAGTTCGCCGCCGTGGCGCTGTGGTTGCAAGGCAACGGGATCGTTGGAGGCTACAGGCGTCGCTGTCCGGTATTCAGCGGAGCTGCTGGCCGGCCAGGAGGGGTCGGCTACATAACCCGTCACAGGCAGGGGCAGCAGGAACACCTCGGCGACGGCCGGTCCGGGCGGCAGGGGATGGGCCGCGCCGGGCAGAGCGTATGCGGCGAGCAGGTGATCGATGAGGGCACGGGCGCGCGCATTGACTGCTTGCGGCAGGGCGATCTGGCGGACTTCAGGATGAATGCTTCCGTCCTGATCATTGGCCAGATCCAGAGTCACTGTCTTTGCCACCGCCGTCGGCGCATCGATGGGCATCTGCTCGGCCAGTGCCTCAATTCGCTGTCTTTCCCTGTGGCGCTCGATCGCCAGAAGGAGACCCATGGCGAAGATGCACAGCATCAGGCACCAGAAGACAATGCGTTGACGGCGCTGGATCTTCTGCATTCCGGCATGTGGAGAGACAGGCCGGGCGCGGCGCGGGGCTGGCTGGCGTCCTTCGCTCATGGGTGCGGCGCCGTTCTGCGGCTGTGTCCGGCCGGCGAGGTTCGGGGGGCGGCGGCCACCCAGAGTTGGGGTGGCGCCTGAACCTGGCCCTCCCAGACCAACAGGGCTCCGGCGATCGCGCGTGCCACCTGCTGCTGGTAACCGGTTCGGTTCATGCTGTCCACATCCTCGTCGGCAGGGGCCAACTCGACGATCAGGGCGGGGCAGGTCAGGGAGTCCATTGGCCGAACGGAGACAGAACCCGTCACCAGCGGAATGCCGGAACGCATCAAGGCGCCGGCGATCTCTCTCTGCAGAAGACGGCTCTGCGGGATCCAGGCGGCCTGCGCGGTCAGCCATGGCGGCACGATAGGTTCTGCGGGGGTAGCGTCCAGTTCGGAGCGATAGAGATGCACGCCGTCTCCGCTGCTGCTGGCATGCAGCACCAGACAAGCTGCTGCATGAGCATGGTTGGCCACTCCGGCGCGATCATCCAGCGTGAGGCTGCCGCCTCCGGGGGCCGGTGAGGCCGGCGCATCCGAGTCGCGCGTCATCACGACGGTAAATCCGCGCGCTGCTAGCATCGCCCGCAGCCGGAAGGCCAGCGCCAGGGTTACATCCTTCTCCGAGGTTGTGTCGCTGATCTGCGCTCCGGGGTCAGAACCTCCATGCGCCGGGTCAAGTACGATGACCCGGCGCTGCACGATGCTCGGCGCCAGGATGGATGCGGGTGCGGGGCTGGTGGCCGGTGGTTGCGACGTGGTGGAGGCGGATGGTCTTGGGATGGCCTGTGCTCTGGATCCTGCCGTCGGTGATCTTCCGGATGCCCGTCCCCGCGCATGACCGGAGAATGCGGCCATCGCCAGCAGACCGGCGCACAAAATCCTGGCCGGGATGAGAGATCGCAGAGCGTTCAAGGGAATCTGTCAACCTTCGTGAGGGCATGAGCCGCCTGTGCCCTTGGCCTCGATTGTATCGATGACCCCTGTTGGTTCCAAAGCCCGGCTGGGGAGCGGGGTGCTGGTTAAACACTTCCGGCGCAGTGCCTCGCTCTTCTCGATTTAGACTCGTACCCATGCGGGTCTTCGGCATCGATTGCGGGACGGAGGTCACCGGCTACGGCGTGGTAGAGGTCAGCGACGGTGCGCGCGGCTCCAAGCTGCGTCCCATGTGTGCGGGGGCCGTGCGCTTGAACAAGAAGGATCCCACTCCCCGGCGCCTGCTCCAGGTCTATGGCGAGTTGTCTGACCTGTTGCAGCTTTGGCAACCCGAGGTGGTGGCCATTGAGGATGTTTTTTTCTCAGCGAACGCCAAGAGCGCCTTGAAGTTGGGCCAGGTGCGGGGTGTGGCGATGCTGGCGGCGGCCAACTACGGAGTTCCGGTAGCCGAATATGCTCCCTTGGCGATTAAAAACTCGGTGGTGGGCTACGGTCTGGCAGCGAAAGAGCAGGTACAGTTCATGGTGACGCGCCTGTTGAATCTGGACAAGGTTCCTCAGCCTGCCGATGCCGCCGATGCGCTGGCCATCGCTATCTGCCACATCCACCACGCGCAGACCGCGGAGCATCTGCTCCGTTGAAGCGGCCCGTTTCTACGGCTGCTGTCTTCGGGCCGCCTGCAACGAGTGATACAGCTCCGCCATGGCCTGCAGGGGAACAGCCTCCGAACGCGCCTGGGCGGCAATGCTTGCGGGCCAGGCGGCGGCAAGCTCTGCGGCAGAGTATCCGGCAGAGCGCAGATTATTGGCCAGCGTCTTTCGTTTTTGTGCAAAGCTGAGGCGCAGGAAGGTGTTGAATTCTGCAAAAGAGACTCCGAGTTCGGCAAATCGCGGGGCAAAATCCAGCCGAAGCACGGTCGAGTAGACATCCGGCGGAGGGTTGAAGGCCGCAGGGGGCAGTGTAAACAGGTGGTTGACCGCCGCATGAAGCTGTGTCAGGGCAGAGAGCGCCCCGTAATCACTGGCTCCGGGGCAGGCGGCGATGCGTTCGGCGACCTCGCGCTGCATCATCAAGACGGCACGCGAGACAGTGCTTTGACGAGCGGCGGCAAACAGAAGCAGCAAGATCTCCGAGGTGATGTAGTAGGGCAGGTTGCCGACGACATCCAGAGACTGGGAATCTCCCAGCATGGCGTGAAGATCGGAGGTGAGAATGTCCGCGTGGTGAATGATGACATGGGTTTGGTGGCGAAAGCGAAGCTGCAACTCCCGCGCCAGGGCTGAGTCGAACTCGACGCAGTGCAGGTTTTTGCAGCGTTCGGCGAGCAACGCGGTGATGGCTCCATGCCCCGGGCCGATCTCCACTACGGTTCGGCGGCTGAGATCTCCGAGGGAGTTCGCGATGCGCAGGCAGGCGCTCCGGTCCACCAGAAAATTCTGTCCGAGCTTGGGCTTTCGCTTGGCCGACAATGTCCGAAACCCTCTACTTCCTCGCCCTACGAGTCTTCTGCGGAGTTCCCGTCTGATTTTAAGGCCGCCGTTCTGCGTTGAAGCAGGAAGTGCAGAGGAACTCCGCAGAGGACAAACAGCATACCGGCGAAAGAGGCTCGGGGCTGATTCAGGAAGCTGAAGGCCAAAAGCACCGCAGCGGCCAAGAGGAAGAGTGCGGGAACCACAGGATAGCCCGTGACGCGATAGGGCCGGGCTGCCCCTGGCTCGCGCACTCGAAATACGAAGACGGTGGCAGCGGTCAGGGAGTAGAACAGCCATTCGGCGATGATGGTCAATGAAAAAAGCGCCTGATACCTGCCGATGGCCAGCAGCAGAAGGGTGCTCAGGGTGGACTGCAGCAGCAAGCTGGCCCAGGGCGTATGAAAGCGAGGGTGGATGGCCCCCAGCACGGAGGGAAACAGATGGTCCCGAGCGGCGGCGAACGGAACGCGCGCTCCGGCCAGCGAGCTGCCCACCAGCGCGGCCCCGATGCTAACCACCATTCCCGCAGCCACCAGGCTGGCGCCCAGGCTGCCCGCCACGCGTTGCATGGCATCGGTTGCAGGCCGCTGCGAAATAGCGATGGCCCGGGCGGGAAGAACATACTGAATCGCCGCATTGGTCAGCATGTATAGGCTGCCCACAATCAGGACTCCGCCAATCAAAGCCAGGGGCATGGATCGTTGGGGTTGTTTCACCTCGCCGGCCAACTGGGACACATCCGACCAGCCATCGAAAGCCCACAATGCGGCGATGAGGGCGACCATGAACCCGGTGAACCCTCCCTGCGCGTGGTGATAGACGGAGTGGAAGTGGCTCCAGGCAGAGTGCCTCATGCCGGCAAAGCAGATCCACGCGATCACCACGATCATGGCGACCTTTAGCCAGGTCAGCAGAGTTTGCACGAGCGCCGAGTCCCGAGTGCTGACGATATTCAGCACGGTAATCAGCCAGACGATCAGGATCGCCAGAATCTGGCCCCAGTCCAGGCCGGCTACGGTTCGATCGTCCAGGAAGGTGAAGAGTGGGAAGGCTCCGAGGATACGCATCAGGCCTGCGGCGATCGTGGCGATCGAAGCGGGCCGGGCGATTGTGGTCCAGGTCCAGGTGTACAGGAAGGCCGTCAGCGGACCATAGGCGTCATGCAGAAACGCGTACTCTCCACCCACCCGGGGCCGCAGCGCGGCGACCTCGGCGTAGGTCATGGCGCCAAAGAGCGAAAGCAGGCCGGCAAGGATCCACACGCCATAGACCATTCTTGAATTGCCGACCGCGGCCATGATTTCGTGCGGAACCAGAAAGATGCCGGTGCCGATGATGATGCCCACCACGATGGAGAGCGCGTGGGTTGAGGTTAGAACGCGCGGCAACTCCTGCTGCGCTGCGCCCGGTGCCTTTTGCGGAGCCATTGCTGGGAGGGTATCAGAGCCGCCGTCGAGTATGCCTCAGCTAGATGTGAGGTTTCAACAGGTTGTCCATTCGATCAAGAACTGAAAAGCTGAGTTTGAGAAGACTTTGCCGCTCAGGAGATCGAATGGACTATCAC
>JAKART010000138.1 GCA_021819255.1 Acidobacteriota bacterium | reverse complement strand
TCCGATCTGCCGGAGACGTGGTGCGACGACTCCGCACTGAGCGCCGGCAGCGCCAGCCAGCCCAACGAACCAAGCCGGTAGTTGATCGAAACGAAGACGACGCCGTGCTGGGCGAAGTGCGTACCGTCATACTGCGGTTCCCAACTACCGCCTTTGACGAACCCTCCGCCATGAATCCAGACGATGACGGGTGCGTTTTTTGCGTGTACCGGCGTCCAGACATTAAGGAAAAGGCAGTCTTCGCTGAGCGTCGGCCGAGGGATATAGAAGAGGCTTTGGGGTGCGTAAGCCGGTTCATAGCAACTGGCTCCGAAGTGGCGCGCGTCACGCACGCCCTTCCATGGTCCAGCGGGGACCGGCGCGGTCCAGCGCCTGTCACCAACCGGAGGCTCGGCGTAGGGAATGCCCTTGAAGGAACGCACCCCTTGCGCATCCGCCTTCCCGGCCAGCTTGCCTTGCGATTCGGCAATTACGATCTTCTTTTGCGCGGCCAGCCCGGCAGTTGTCATCACCAGAGCTGCGGCGGCCAAGAACTTCCGTACGCTTTGCGTCGACATAGTTTCCTCCCCGGTTGGGAATAGCGCGTCCCTGACTGCCCATCGTCCGCCGATGCGGCACTGAAGGCTCTGTCCTGCCTTTGCGGTAATGAAAAGAACTACTGTGAGAGCTTACATTGCGGCTGCTGAGGGGGAAGTTTCGGCGAGGCTACGCCCACGTTCCAGTTCCAGGGCTGATCTCCGCTGGCCCTGCGCCGGCAAACCACCTGCTCATTCAGTTCATACATGCCCGGCAAAAGGTGAGTTGCAGGGCGAGGCGCGTCCGTAATATCCATATAGGCGCCCGTAGACCCGTAGGCCGGCCAGTCCGGCTCAGCCTTTGCTGCCGGGCGGCCAGAGCGGGCAAACGAAGACCAATAGCCGATCATGGCGTCGGAGAGTCTTATCTCTTCTTCGGTCTTCGGAATCTTGGGCCAGAGTGGCGGCGTACCGTCGAAGGTTCCGAATACATAGGGCAGCTCGCTGGCATGGAAGCCGTGCAGACCGGCAGCCTCAGCGGCGGGGTAGCTGTGGTCGAAGAAATAGAGGAAAGATGGCACTCCTATCGCAGCCTGACTCTTGACCAGCCGCACCGCCGTCCATCCATAGAGAGCGTCCCGCGTCGTCGCCAGAATGCTCTCCTCCATATTGGAGGAGGGATAGAGTTTCAGGAATTCATCGGCGAGATCCAGATATCGACTGCGAATGATCTTCTCGTACTCGGAGGCGGTCGCCGGAGGATGCGGGGCGAGAATCCGCAGCGAACGAATTTCACCGCTGTTGAAGCCGGCAAGCAGCGGAACAGGCGCTTGCTCGCCACGGCCAAACTCGTCCACCAACTGATGCGGCAAGATGTGCCCGTCGATCGCGCCCCACGGTTCGAAACCCGCCAGCGTCGCTGCCTCAGTGAGCTTACCTGCATCCATGGCCCGCAGCGCGCCGATATCGGGAGCGTGGAGAGCTGCGGCAAGCTTCATTCCGCTCGCCTCAGCGGACGCCATACCGTATTTGGACTCTTTCAGCTCCGGTGTTGAGATCATGTATCCGCTCTCCGAGATAGCCTTGGCAAATAACCCTCGAGCGGGCGGAGAGACCATGAGGTACATCACGCTCAGCGCGCCGGCCGATTCGCCCGCAATCGTTACGTTCGATGGATCGCCCCCAAACGCGCCAATGTTGCGGTTGACCCATTGGAGCGCCGCGATCTGATCGAGGAGGCCATAGTTACCCGAGATGCCGAGGGGTGACTCTTTGCCGAGCTCGGGATGAGCGAGCCATCCAAGGACGCCAAGCCGGTAGTTGATGGTCACAACGACGATGCCCTGCTCGGCTAGCCGCGCGCCATCATAGAAACGCTCTCTGCTCGCGCCTCCCACGAGAGCTCCTCCGTAGATCCAGAAGAACACCGGCGCATGATGCGCCTCTCGCGGCGCCCAAATATTGAGCGTGAGGCAATCTTCGCTCATGGGCATCGGATGGCGAGCATAGACATTTGAAAGCTGTGGTACGGGCTGGTAACATGCAGGCCCGTACTCAGTGGCCATTTTGACACCGGTCCAGGGTGGCAAGGCAACCGGTGGCCTCCAGCGCAGCGAACCTACGGGAGGCTCGGCAAAGGGAATGCCTTTGAAGACGTGCAGCGTACCTTCCAGCCGCCCCTCAACTTTTCCGGCGGGGGCGTCAACGATGGGGCTCTGGTTTTGTTCGGACGATGTCGGCATAATTTGAACCAGTTGAGCAAAGCTTGAAGACGCCATAAGGAGGCATGCTGCCGCGGAAAGGGCGAGAGTGCGGGGCAATCGTTTCATTGGACAGTTCCTCCAACCGAACTGCTCTCTTTTCGAAGCACATTTGCCATTCTCAGAAAGATGCAGATGGCGACCCCGTAGAACGCTGCGAGTGAGTAGAGGGCCATCTGCAAGGAGTGCTCGGGATGGCTTGTGCGATAGAAGTCGCTGGCTGCGCCAACGAATGTGGGGCCAAGACCGAGGCCGATGAAATTCATGACCAGCAACAGCAGCGCGCTGGACATGACGCGCTGGTCAGGATTTACTTCTTCTTGGACGAAGGTGACAGCGGAGGACAGGTAGAAGTAGTTGAGAAATATTGTGGCGGCAAGAAACAACAGAGCCACGGGCCAGGATTTTTCCCACACAAAGCTGAGATATAGAGGGATGGCAACTGCAAGCGAGGTTGCTGGAATCAGGGCATACGCCTGTTTTGAAGCCCGGGTGAGCCGGTCGATTAATCGGCCGGATGCGAGCATGCTTCCGCTCATCGCGGCCAGAACAACCAGGGAATACCAGACGGCGACCTGCTTGAGCCCCATTCCCTTCTCCCGCATGAGGAAGAGAACAACGAAGTTCCCCAAACCGTAGGTGATGAACTGAGTCGCGCCGGAGCCAAGGGCAACCAAAAGGAGTGAGGGCCGAGAAAAGAACATGATGAGCGTCTGCCGGAAGCCCGCGCTGGCTGTGGGCGCCGGACTCAGGATGGAGTCCAATGCACCCCGGAAGGGCTCGCGCACCAGCAGGAGGACAGCGATGGATGCGACGATGCCGAGAGCGCCAAGCGCGAAAAAGGCATATCGCCAGTTGAATGCCGCTGCGATGGAAGCCCCGAAGGCCACGCCCAGCGCCGCGCCTATTCCCGGCCCAAGATTGAACAGCCCAAGAGCCGTTCCTCGGCGCCCGGGCGGGAAGTAATCCGTGATGATCGAGTAGGAGGGCGGAACGCCGCCGGCTTCACCAAACCCAACGGTCATGTACGCACACGCAAAGCCCAGATAGCCGGATGCGATGCCGCAGCAGACAGTCGCCGCGCTCCAGATAGCGCATGAGAGAGCCAGAATTCGGGATCGGTTGGTTCTGTCGGCGAGCCAGCCTACGGGGATCGATATGCAGCAATAAGAGAGGGCAAAGTAAAGACCACCAATCACGCCGAGACGGCCGTCTGAGAGGTGCAGGTCGTCCTGGATCGGCTTGGCGAGAATTCCTGGAAGCTGGCGCGACAGGAAGTTGAGGACGTAGACGCAACCCAGGACGGCAAGAGCGATCCATGCGCGGCGTCCAGGGGTGGCCGGCGGGACTGGTACGGGTTGGACGGCTTCGCGGTTCACGTTGGGGAAGAAGTTGCTGCCATTAGCTGGTGGTCGCCGTCAGCGAATCGTTAGCGCTCGGAGAGGGGGTTGTCTGCTTCGGTGCCCGTGTTCGAGACGAGAACCTGGTATCGTTCCGCCATGAACCTGGTGGGAGAGCGGGTGTTGGCTGGCTCGTTCGATCGAGCAGCGCAGGCGTCTGTGGGGCAGCGGCCGCTCCGGCATCGAGGCTTTTGCGGTCAAAGAGCGCAAACCCGTGTTGCTCTGCCAGGGATCCATGGGATCGCAGGCGCCTCCGAATCTTCTTACAGGTACTCGACGTTTCCATCGACACAGATTGCCTGACCTGAGATATTGCGGCCGGCAGGAGCACATAGATACAGGCAGGCGAGCGCGATGTCGTCCGCGTCCACCATGCGGCGCAGAGAGATTCGCTTGAGATATTCCCGACGCATGGTCAACTCGTCGACCCCGGCCAGTTCAGCGCGAGCCTTGATCACGCCGTCCATCCTTGATCCTTCGACGATACCCGGCAGGATGGCATTCACTCGGATGCCCTCGGGGCCGAGTTCGATCGCCAGCGATTTGGCGATCCCGACAATGGCCCACTTGGTTGCCGAATAAGGAGCCCGCCATGGAAGGCCCAGATGGCCGGCTACGGAAGAGATGCAGATGATGCTCGCGTTCGCGGACTCTCGCAGCATGGGAACAGCGTGATGCAAGAAGAGGTATTGTCCGTTCAGGTTTACGTCGATCGTTCTCTTCCATTCTTGCGGAGTGATTCCGTCGATCCCTGCCGTCGGCCCAGCAATGCCGGCGCAGTTCACAAGGACGTCGATACCGCTGAACCTGGCGCGCTGCGCCTCCAAAACCTCCGCGACCTGCTGCTCATTGGCCACGTCCGCATTGGTGGCCTGGCAGTATGGAAAGCGCTCATGAAATGAAGCCAGAGCAACGTCGTCGATATCGCAGACATGGACGGCCGCTTCAGCTTCAACGAATGCCCCTGCGATAGCAGCGCCAATGCCTGAGGCTCCTCCGGTGACGAGCACACGTAGTCCCGGTGGGGGGTAGAGTCGATTCCGAAAGGACATCCCCTGATTTTCCTTCATTTCCCGCCTTTCCTTACGACATGCCCGCATTGAGATCATGCGAAAGCAAGGTTCTGAGAGCCCTTCAATTGGAGCATCTGCCGAGCTTCAGCGGGGGTAGCAATTTCAAAGTTCAACTCTTCAAGAATGCGGCGGATTTTTCGAACCATCTCCGCATTACTTGTCGCCTTGACCCCGGCATTGAGATAGAGGTTGTCTTCGAGCCCTACGCGGACGTTGGCTCCCATAATGGCCCCGGCGGTCAAGAGGGACATCTGATGGCGGCCGGCTCCAAGAATCGAGAGCTGATAGCCTTCTCGCCCAAATAACCGATCCGCGGTGGACCGCATGACAAAGAGATTCTCCGGATCGGGGCCGATGCCGCCGAGGATTCCGAAGATCGCTTGAATAAATAATGGCGGCTTGATCAAGCCACGATCGACAAAATATGCCAGGTTGTAGAGCTGCCCAACGTCATAGCACTCCAGTTCGAAGCGAGTCCCGGCATCGCCCAAGGTGAGGAGAATAAATTCGATATCGGCGAAGGTATTTCTGAAAACGACGTCTTTCATACCTTCGACCTTTTCCTTTTCCCAGGGATAGAGCCATGTTGCAATCCGCTCAGCCACTGGGTGGATGGAAAAGTTCATCGATCCCATATTGAGCGAGCACATCTCAGGCTTGGCTGCCATAGGGTAGGCGAGCCGCTCCTCGATCCGCATGTGCGTGCTGCCGCCAGTGGTGATGTTAATGATCGCATCGACCTTTTCTGCCAGGATAGGGCAGATCTGTCGGTAGACTGCCGGGTCTCCGGAGGGTCGGCCATCCTTGGGGTCTCTGGCATGCAGGTGAAGGATGGCGGCCCCGGCCTCGGCAGCTTGCACCGCGCTTTCCACAATTTGCGATGGAGTGACCGGAAGGTGCTCGGACATGGTCGGCGTGTGAACCGAACCCGTAATAGCGCAAGTAACGATGATTTTGCGAGTGCTCTTGGCCATCTTCAACCTCGGTAGCAACAATGACTTTCGAATCGTAATGCGTGGTATTCAACACACGACAGGTTACGAGCGGACTTTTTATGTCGCCTTCGGACATCGCGGAAATAGCTCCAAAAGGACAACGAGGCTGGCGGGTTGGGCCGACACTGCCGGCAGCCCGTCGCCTGCCGGTAAGGTGAGACAGTGAACCCCGGCTGCCATGCAGGATGAGGCCGCCGGAGATCGCGAGACGGCGTTGGATCGAAGGGCGGCCCGGGAGCAAAGGGAGGGGCGGGCTCCGGCCGATGCCCGAGACGGCGCGTATGCTGAAACGGAGGTTCATGAGGGTCAGCAACCACTTGCGTTACTGCACGGCGAGAGCAGAGCACCAAACGGCCCAGACCGAGCGTCTGGAGGAGAAAAGTTCGAGGGCCAAGTGGAGGGTCCGTAGATTCCGGCCCCAACGAAGCCACCTCCGCGGCCCTCGATTCCACAGCGACCGACTGAGCAGAACCTCACTCTTCAACAAGGGGACGGAGGCGCACACGATGGCGTGCGTTCACCGCCGGCTTCGCCTTGGAAGGGCAGTGTTGGTAAATGACATGAAACTGTCCGGTGAAAACCTATCGCGTCCTTTATCCGATTTCCTACGATACGTCAATTCCTTTTTCGGGTCAGTGTCATAGCACATTAGAAATGTCCCCGCCTTGCGCTCATTAGAAATGTCCCCTTGAAGGAAGTTATGGAGTCACCCGCAATGGTGTTGCGGTTTGCGGTTGGAAGGGGCGTCTCCAGGG
>JAKART010000137.1 GCA_021819255.1 Acidobacteriota bacterium | reverse complement strand
CAAGCCGAATGAGAACCATGAGATGCTGTTCAGCTCCTCGATGGCCTGCCCGGAGTGCGGCACCAACGTGGCCAAGCTGGAGCCCCGCAGCTTCAGCTTCAACTCGGCCTACGGAGCCTGCCCGGAGTGCCACGGTCTTGGGTCCATCTACGACTTCGATCCCGCCAAGGTCATCGTCGACTGGTCCAAGCCCCTGCTGGACGGGGCCATGGGGCCAGGCTCCTCCTCCCAGTACCTGCTGCGCCTGATTCGGCTGGCCGCCCAGCGGTACAAGATCAATCTCCATCTGCCCTTCGCCGAGATTCCCCGGGACCAGCAGGAGCTGCTCCTGGCTGGACCACCCCGCCATGAAGTTGGACGCACCGGCTTTCACGGCATCCTCAACTGGCTGCGCGACAGTCTGGAGGACACCCGTTCGGACGGATATCGCGAGTACATGCTGCAGTACATGTCGGCCACGGAATGCGCGCGTTGTCAGGGTCGCCGCTTGCGCCCGGAGTCGTTGGCCGTCACGCTTCCCCTCTGCGCGGAAGTTGCTCCGGCGACGGATCATCCGCGTAACGAAACCCCATCCCATGGCTCCAGCGGCGCGCCCAATGGGCTCTTCGACGCCTCCATTGCGGACTTCACGGCTCTTCCGATCGACCGGGCGCTCAGCGCCATCCGCTCGCTGCGTTTGAGCGGCCGCGATCTGCTGATCGCCGGCCGGCTGCGCCAGGAGATCCTCGACCGGCTGGAGTTCCTCCACGCCGTGGGCCTGGGGTATCTCTCGCTGGCCCGCAGCGCCGCAACCCTCTCCGGCGGCGAGGGCCAGCGCATTCGTCTCGCCACCCAGATCGGCAGCCGTCTGCGCGGCGTGCTGTATGTCCTCGACGAGCCTTCCATCGGATTGCATCAGCGCGACAATCAGCGCCTGATCACCGCGCTGGAAGAGCTGCGCGACCTGGGAAATACCGTTATCGTGGTCGAACACGACGAAGACACCATGCGCAAGGCGGACTTCCTTTTGGACCTGGGGCCAGGGGCGGGCAAAAACGGGGGACAGGTGATCGCCGCCGGCACGCCCGAACAGGTCATGGCCAACCCTGCCTCCGTCACGGGCAGCTATCTGGCCGGGCGCCTCTCGCTCAGCACCCGCCGCCAATCGAGCGCCGGGCCGCAGCCGCGTACCGGCTGCTGGATCAGCATCGAGGATGCGACCGCGCACAATCTCAAGCATCTCACCGCGCACTTTCCCCTCGGAGTGATGACAGTGGTCACCGGCGTCAGCGGTTCCGGCAAGAGCACTCTGGTCAATGACATCCTGTACCGCTCGCTGGCCAGGGAGTTGTACGGCTCTCGCGAACAGCCGGGCGAGTACAAGGCGATCCACGGCGCCGGCCAGCTCGACAAGGTCATCTGCATCGATCAATCGCCGATCGGGCGCACGCCGCGCTCCAATCCGGCTACCTACACAGGCGTCTTCACCGCCATCCGGGATCTCTTCGCCATGCTTCCGGAGTCTCGCGAGCGCGGCTACAAACCGGGCCGCTTCAGCTTCAACGTCCAGGGCGGCCGCTGCGAGGCCTGCCAGGGAGAGGGTCAACGGCGCATCGAGATGAACTTCCTTCCCGATGTCTACGTGCTGTGCGAAATCTGCAACGGCCGCCGCTACAACCAGGAGACGCTCAGCGTCAACTTCAACGGGTACTCCATCGCCGACATCCTCGATCTTCCCATCGAAGATGCCCTGCCGGTCCTCAGGGACATCCCCGCCGTCCATCAAAAACTGCAAACCTTGGTCCAGGTGGGCCTCGGCTACGTCCACCTGGGCCAATCCGCCACCACCCTGTCCGGCGGAGAGGCCCAACGGATGAAGCTCGCCCGCGAGCTCTCGAAGCGCCAAACCGGCCGCACGCTCTACCTGCTGGACGAACCCACCACCGGCTTGCACTTCGACGATGTTCGCAAGTTGCTGGAGGTTCTGCATCGCCTCACCGAGCTGGGCAACACGGTCATCGTCATCGAGCACAATCTGGACATCATCCGCAACGCGGATTACCTGATCGACCTTGGGCCGGAGGGTGGCGAGGGAGGCGGCCGCATCGTTGCTCAAGGCCCGCCGGAGGCGGTCGCCGCTGTGCCTGGCTCCCACACCGGTTTCTATCTGGCCCGCTTCTATAAGCATGGCGACTCGGAGCATGGCGACTCGCATCCGCCGGTATCCGGAAACGGAGCGGCCTGGACCACTCCACCCGACTTGAGCGTTCCCAAGCCGAAGACGGGCGCGATGAAGAAGAAGGTTCCCAAGGGCAGCGCCGCCAGGAAGCCGGAGAGGAAAACCGGGATCCCCAGCGGGAGTTCTCAGCCCGACAGGGTGAAAACCGGGGCCCCGAAGCGGATGGCCCGGAGATCTGCTCCTGCAGGGAAGCGCTCGGTCTCTCCGGCAGCCACCCAACCCGCGGCCAATTCAAAACCCGCCAAGACGCCGGCGCGCCGGCGGAAGTAATCTGGTCTTTGCCCTATGAGCCATCATCCCCTACCCGACGCCGCCGAGCCCAAGTCGCTCGATATCCAGCATGACACCGATCCGGAGCGGGACCACGGACTGGCTCGGCGAATTCCACACCTGGGGCACGCCGTGCTGTTCTTCACCCTGGCCTGGATGCTGGTGAGCGTCTCCGCCCTGGTGATCTTCAGCCTCGCCCACCTGAATCAGGACTCGCTGGCACAGCATCCGGGAACGGTGCTGCTGGCGCAGGCTCTGGCCTACGTGTTGATTCTCGCCGTCTCCTACTGGCTCTTCCCTCATCTGTGGGAGGTCAACTTTGCGCAGGGAATTCATTGGGGTCTGTCGGCTGCCCGCCGCAAGTGGTACTGGATCGTTGCGGGCGGCGTTCTGCTCAGCGCCGCTGCCCAATCGTGTCTTTACTTCCTCCCCCAGCCCAAGACCACCCCCTTTGACCAACTGCTCAGCACCCGAATGTCCGGATGGCTGCTAGCCAGCTTCGCTGTGACTCTGGCCCCGATTGCCGAAGAGATTGCCTTTCGTGGATTTCTGCTGCCGGCCCTGGCCACGGCCTATGACTGGCTTGCCCTGGAGCGATCCCCCGCAGGCCTGGAACGCTGGCAAAGGAGCACCCAGCACTCCACCTCCGCTCTGGCCTTCGCCGCCATCTTCTCCAGCGTCCCCTTTGCGCTCTTGCACGCCGACCAAATCTCCCACGCCTGGGGAATCCTGGGCGTGCTCTATGGCGTCAGCCTGGCGCTGAGCCTGGTGCGGATACGGATGCACTCGGTGGCCGGCTCCACGCTGTTGCACGCCACCTACAACTTCACCATCTTTGCCGTCACGCTGGTCTCCACAGGCGGATTCAAACATTTGAGCCGCTAGGCTATCTTCCACATGGCCGGCTCCGGCGGAATCGAGTTGCCTGGGCGTGGCCGCTTCCGGTACTCCGATCTCTTGGAACAACGATGCATTTTGACATCCTCACCATCTTTCCGGAGTTCTTCGGCGCTCTGCCAGACCAAGGCATTTTGGGCCATGGGGTGGTCTCGCGAGCGCTGCGCAGCGGCCTTGCCAGCATCCAAATTCACGATCTTCGCTGCTTCACCCACGACCGTCACCGCAGCGTGGACGACCGGCCCTTTGGCGGCGGCGAGGGCATGGTGCTCAAGCCCCAGCCCATCTATGAGGCCCTCAGTTCCCTCCAGCTTCTCCCCAGGCCGCAGCGCCCCGCCGGGGGCGAATCGGTGATCCTGCTCTCTGCCCAGGGAAAACGCTTCAACCAGTCCACCGCCCGCCGTCTGGCCACACTGCATCGCGTGGTTTTGCTTTGCGGCCGCTATGAGGGTGTGGATGAACGCGTTGTGGATCTGCTCTGTGACGAGGAACTCTCCATCGGGGACTATGTCCTCTCCGGCGGCGAACTGGCCGCCGCAGTCCTGCTCGATGCCAGCGTCCGCCTTCTTCCCGGAGCCCTTGGCCACGCCGACTCCAGCCGTTACGAAAGCTTTGGAGAGGGTGAAGCCGACTTCGGCAAAGCCCCGCTGGCGGCCGCTGCAAGCGCCGCATCCTTCCCTGTGGGCTCGGAGCCGAGCCCGTCCGTACCCCGATCCACCCACGCCTCCAGCGGCATCCTCGACTACCCCCACTACACACGTCCTGCGGAGTTTCTCGGCCTCAGCGTCCCGGAGGTTCTCTCCAGCGGCGACCATCTGGCCATCCGCCGCTGGCGCCGACGGGCAGCGCTGGCCAAGACTCTGGCGAACCGCCCTGACCTGCTGCAAACCGCCGATCTCGCGGAAGATGATCGCCAATACCTGGCCGGCCTGGGATACACCCCTCCGGCGTAAAGCCAATCGGATCCGGCGTAAAGCCAACCGGACTCACCCCGTCTGCGCTCCCCGGCTGCTCGGCGCCAGAATCAAAAAAACAAGGCGATTCGAGGCGCCGAAAGGCTCATCCAGGAGCGAACCCTGTTTCCGTATGGATAAATTCCAACGCCTGGACGATTTTGGGCGCTTTCCCCAAGGAAAACGCCCAGCAAGCCCACTTCGGAGACCCCGTCAACACGGGAATCGCTATAGACTGCAATGCAGAGGGACTTGTGATGTCAAAGCCTCGTCTTCTCGCCTCGCTCCCGCTCGCCTTCATCCTGCTCGCATCCGGATCCACCCGAACGGCCGCAGCGCAGGATCTGACCCCATCCGGTCCTCCTCCGCTGGCGGCCTCCGGCGCGCCCACGGCTCTGTTCAGCGCATCCCGTAACCAACCACTCTCCGCCGCAACCCTCGAATCCGCCCCGCCGCGCTTCGATACCCTCACGGCCGCGAACAACCTCTCCGCAGGGGGCTTGCAGCAGGCCAGCGAGGGGCAGGGCCGGCCCACCTGCTTCACCTTGCGCAGCTACAACTTTACCGAGCGCGATCTCAAGTCCCCGCACCCGCGCGCTTCCAGTGAGATCGACTGTACTCCGGCCACCAAGGGCCACTTCCGCACTGGCAAAACCACCACCATGTCCCCTTGGCTGGCTCAGCCCTCACCCAGCTTGCAGCCGGCATCCTCAAGCAACCAAAGCTCTCATCACCGATAACGGGCAGCTTGCAGCGTAAAAGGGTCGGCAGGAGCCGATCCGGGTCCACAGCGCTCCGCCGCGACCTTTTCCCTTGGAGTTCCCTCGGAACGATTTTCCCGGAACTGGGGCCGGCGATGGGATCTCCCTAGCCGGGACAGCTTTCTTCCGGTCCAGGCTTTCCATCTCCGCGAGGGAACGATCACTCTACTGCGGCAGTTGGAAGTCCACGCCGTTTTGCTGGTTCACTTTTTGGGTCGCTGCCAGATTCAGCTCCGAGATGGGAATCTGCTGGTGCTTCCCGTCGGCGACGTACAGCATGGTTCGAGTCAGAGCGTAGTTGTGTATCTTCTCCGGCGGACGGCCGTCCTTGAAGATCAGCGTGACGGCAGAGGAGTCATAGAGCGAGGGTACGGGGGAGATTGCCGGCTCCATCCGGCTCGGCACGAGGCCCTGTTCCCCAGCCCCTAACATCTTTGTCGGCACGCTCAGATAGGGTACCGGAGGGTAGGGGTAATACTCTCCACCAACCCCTTGGCCCGAACCCTCGGAGCCTGATCCGTAGGCGCCTGATCCGTAAGCGCTGGGGCCGTAGGGGCCGGGGCCATAGGGGCCGGGGTCGTAGGGGCTCGGGGCGTAGTAGTTGTCCGATCCGTCGTCAGGTCCGTAGGGCACGTCAGGCCCGGAGGACGCCGTTCCATCACTCCCGTCGGAAGAAGAATCACTCGATGAGCCGGCATCGTCAGACGAGTCGCCGTCATCGAACCCCGGGTCGTTGGTGTCCACCCACCCGGAGGCCAGCGGCCACCCGAGGCCTAGCCCGCCGTAACCATAGCCTCCCAGGTACCCATAGCCATACCCATCCCGACCGTAGTAAGGCACTCCATACCCGTCCCGCCGCCACCTCTGGCGGTAGACCCCCGAACCAGGACGATGGTCGTTGTAGGAAGAGGACCAGGCCCTGCCCGTCCGCCGTCCCTCCAATTGCGACGTCGCCCCATGTCCGGCAACGCCATTCACTCGGGGAGAGAACGCGCTCCGTCCGGCAAAGGCCGCATGGAAGCTCCCACCGCCTCCGTGGCCTCCGCCCGCCTGTCCGCCGGAGACTCCACCCGCCCGCTGCGCCAACACCGGGAGAGCGGATACCGCAACCGCCAGCGCGACGAGAGCGAGTTGCTTCATGAAAGGATGGACGCTTCTCTCAGGCAAAGGGTTTCCCTACGCACTCAAGATCTTACGCGGATCCGCAGTGAACCGCTTTTGCTCGAAAAGCGAGCCGAGAGCGCAACATCCATGGAACCTTGCCTATCACCCGCGCTGCTGAATCGAGCCTCCGCGGCCCCGGACAGGGCCATCCAGGCTGAACAGAAGGCTGCGATCGCCAGGGAGCGTTCCGCGGAAAGTGCTTCTGGATCCCGAGCGCCTCGTGTAGACTTGAGAGTGGCACTCT
>JAKART010000136.1 GCA_021819255.1 Acidobacteriota bacterium | reverse complement strand
TCCTCTCCCAGGGAAATCCATCGCACCCGCTACGGCTGATCTTGCTGCATGCCTTCGACCCACCGCTGGAAGATTTGGGATCTTCCCGTTGATTCGGCCCACCGCTGCCACCCCGATCAAGAGACCTCTGACAACCTTTCGCGATGGTCCACTTCAGGGCGATACAGGCTGAGGCCCGGTCTGGAACTTCCGGCGCATCCCGGGCTGCTTCCCCGGCCCTCCACGCGGCCCTCCAGGAGAGAAACCTCTCACCAGCTTTTAGGCTTCCGATCTTCCCGGCTCCCGGCCCAGCCAGCCCTGGAATGCCTCAACTTCAAGAATCTATTTGGCTTAATCTCAGTCTTCCTGCATCACTCGCGGCTCGAGATCATGCGGTGCTCGCTGCCGGATCTTTGCCATTGGGTTCGGCTCAACGTCCCCTTTGGGGAGCGGCATCGAGAGGCGACTGAGCCTCATAACCCTTCCGCCGAGCTCTGGCGAGGATCTCGGCAGCTCCCGGGCGCAGGCCTCCGGCGGCACGGCCAAAGCCGAGCATACTCCGGCAGCGAGCTGTCCAGTGGCTGAAGACGGATCCACCGCGCATTTTTGCCATCCCTTTACCTGGTTCTGGCAGTGGAATTGCTCTACCACAGGAAGCATAGGATACCCGAATGGCTACTTCCCCCACTCCAGCCCACGCTCTGCTCCGATCTGAGCCACCACCCACCCATCCAAGGCAGAGTTTTAAGTGGAACTGGCCGGCTTATCTCCTTTTAAGCCTCATCATCGCTGGGCTTTACTACAAGATCGTCGCCGACCTGGTGGTCAACTGGTACACCGATGCTGACTTCTCGCATGGCTTTCTAGTGGTGCCGTTTGCCGCATTCCTTCTCTGGCAGAAGCGCGAGATTCTTTGCAATACGCCCATCCGGCAGAGCTGGTCCGGAATCTGGCTGGTCGTCTCAGCCGTTGTCTTTCTCCTGCTGGGCGTTTACGGGGCGGAGATCTTCCTTTCGCGCGTCTCGCTGGTGATGCTGCTGGCAGGGGTGGTTTGGACTCTTCTTGGCGGGGTCATGCTTCGCGAAGTTCGCTTCGCGCTGCTGGTGCTCCTTCTGGCGATACCCATCCCCGCGGTCATCTTCAACCAGCTCACGTTTCCGCTGCAGCTTCTGGCCTCCCGATTGGCGGCTGCGATCTTGCCCGTCTTCGGCGTTCCCGTGCTGCGCGACGGCAATGTGATTCAGCTTCCCGCGCTGCAACTGGAGGTTGCCGAGGCCTGCAGCGGCATTCGATCCCTGATGAGCCTGTTCGCCGTAGCGGTTCTCTATGGATATTTTCTGGAACACGGCACCTGGCGTCGCACCATTCTGGCTCTGGCGAGCATCCCGATCGCCGTGGTGGCCAACGCCGCGCGCATCGTCGGCACGGGGCTCTGCGTTCAGTATTGGAATCCCGACAAGGCGGTAGGCTTCTTCCATGAGTTCTCCGGATGGCTCATGTTCCTGGTCTCGCTGGTTTGTCTCTATCTGCTGCATAGCTTGATGCGTCTTACCACCCCCGCAGCCAAGCCCGCAGCCTGCGAGGACCAATGAGATCTCCCCGCTATTGGGTTATCGTGCTTTTGCTGATGGCGACCTGGGTAACGCTCACCCTCCGCGCCGCCGTCGACCGGGTTCTCCCCAGCGAGGACCTCAGCCTTCTTCCGCACACCCTGGGGAGATGGAAGGGTCAGGATATCCCGATCCAATCCGACATCCTTGCGGTGCTGGGCAACGGCCGCTTCCTGGACCGCTTTTACACGGATCCTGCCCCCTCCGGCCAATCTGCCCAACCACCCGTCTCGCTTTTCATCGGGTACTTCCCGACCCAGCGCACCGGACAGTCCATCCACTCGCCGCAAAACTGCTTGCCCGGCGCCGGCTGGAGCTTCCTCTCCTCCAGAACCATCACTCTGGATCAGCCCGGGTTCCACCACTACCAAGTGGGCGAGTATCTCATCACGGACGGAACCAGCAAGGAGGTGGTCCTGTACTGGTATCTGGCCCAGGGCCGGAGCATCGCCAATGATTACCTCGCCAAGGCCTATATGATGCTGGACGCCATTCGCTACAACCGCACCGACGGCGCCCTCGTCCGGGTGGTCACCTCGCTCGAACCCGGCGAGGCTCTGGCCACAGCCGAGCAACGCGACATTCGGTTCGCCGATCGCCTTGTGCCTCTGTTGCCGCGGTTCATCCCCAATTGACTCGCCTCGGAGAAACTCCCCGGCGAGTGGCTGCTGGATTGCAACAAGCATATTTAACGGATCACAGGGTGCGTCCTGCCAACCGCCGGCTCGCTCCCAACCGCCCAAAGTTCATGATGGAAGTGGAAGAAGAAAAGAAAGAAGGATGAAGATGCTCAAAAAACAGGGAACGGTCCAGCCTGCCGCGTTTATGGTCATTCTTATCAGCGCAACCCTGCTGCAGGGATGCACGCGCGATCCTAACGTCCGGAAGGCCAGGTATCTCAAGAGCGGAGAACACTACGCCGCGGAGGGCAAGCAGCAGGAGGCGATCATTCAGTTCTCCAACGCCATCAAGATCGATCCCAACTTTGCCGCGGCGCACTACGATCTCGCCAAGGCGTACCTGCATCTGGGCGCGTTTGCCGGAGCCTTCAGCGAACTGCAGCGTACCGTAGCTCTGGATCCACATAACATTCAGGCGCGGATGGATATGGGCGATCTTCTGCTGGCCGCCCGTCAGTACGCTGCCGCCAAGGATCAGGCCACAGCCATCCTCGCCTTGCAGCCCAAGAATGCCAACGCCATGGTGCTGCTCTCCAACATCGATGTGGCTCACGGAAACCTCACCGACGCTCTCCAGCAGGTGAATCACGCCCTGGCCCTCGATCCGAATAACTCCAACTTTCATGCGGCTCTCGGCCTGATCGAACTTCGCGACCCCGCCCAACAGCAGGCTGCCGAGGCTGAGTTGCAGAAGGCGATCTCCCTGGATCCGAAGAACGCGGCAGCGCACAACATTCTCTCCGGAATCCTGATCAAAGACGGCGACATGCAGGGCGCCCAACAGCAGTCCCAGACCGCCGTCACGCTTGATCCTAAAAACATCCGCTTCCGGCTCCAACTGGCCGCCATTGAGATTCACAATGGCGAACAGGCAGCCGCAGAAGCCACCCTCCAACAGGGTACCGAGCTACTTTCCGACAACCAGCAGGGCGCAGATCTGTTATGGAACTATTACTCCAGCACCCATCAAGTGGACAAAGCCTCTTCCGTCTACGCCGCCCTGGTGGCCAAGCACCCCGGCAGCGTTCCGCTCAAGATTACCTACGCCCACATTCTCATTCAGCAGCAGAAGTACGCCCAGGCCAAGACCATCTCGGATCAGCTCATGAAGTCCAACGCCGGCAACCCCGATGTCGCCGTTCTCAACGCCATGCTGCTCTTGCAGGCTGGCCGAGCCAATGACGCCTACTCCGCACTGGAGAAGCAAGCGAGCAACTGGCCGGATAACGTCGCGGTGAAACTCTGGCTGGGGCAAGCCGCCATGGCCAAAGGGGATCTCTCCGATGCCGAGCAGAGCTTCCAGTCTGCTGCCCATCTCCAGCCCAACAATCTCGCCGCCGAGACGGGCCTGGCTGAAGTGGCCAATCAACTGGGAGACTACAACCTCCTGATGCAGGTTGCCACCAACACACTCGCCAGCCTCCCAGACTCTTCCCGAGCCTATCTATGGAAGGCCGTGGCCGAAGTCCATCAACAACAGATGGATGCCGCCGCTTCTGACCTTCAGACGGCTATTGCGAAGAATCCCAACAACATTGAAGCGATGCAGGAGCTCGGGGCCCTGCGAATGAACCAGGGGAAAATTCCAGAGGGACAACAGCTCCTGGAGCAGGCGCTTGCCGCCAACCCCAATGACGTAGCCGCTCTGGGCATTCTGGTAGGTTACGATCTGCATCAGAATCAGGTTCCGCAGGCCCTGGCTCGAGTCCAGCAACAGATCTCCAAAGCGCCCGCCAACAGCCAGATGTATGACCTCCTCTCCGAGATCCAGATGCGCTCCAAAGATGTCTCGTCGGCCGTCGCCTCCGCGCAGAAGGCGATGCAGCTCAACCCCTCCGATGGCGAGGCCATCACCGACTACACGCGCGCGGAGGTAGCGCAGGGCGATCCGCAGGCTGCTCTGTCTTCCTGGAAGACATGGACGGCTGCCCATCCCGACCAGGCTCACGGCTACACGGTGCTGGGAGCCCTGGAGGAGGCGCTGGCCGATCCCGATGCGGCAGAGGCTGACTACAAGAGGGCTTTGGGTATTGAGCCCACGGAGCCCACAGCCGCCAACAACCTCGCCTATTTGATGATGCAGCGCGGCCAGGACGTCGATGTGGCTCTCTCCCTGGCCGAGATCGCTCATCGCGGCATGCCCAACTCGCCAGCCACTGCCGACACCCTGGCCTGGGCTTACTATCTGAAGGGCACCTATGGATCAGCCCACGATCTACTGGAAACCGCCGTCAAGGACGATCCGGATGACGCTTCGATCCAGTACCATCTGGGAATGATTGACAGCAAGCTGGGCAACAAAGCCGAAGCGCGGACCCATCTGCAGAAGGCATTGTCGCTGGCGCCCAACACCGAGACCGGCAAGAGCGCCGCTCAGGCTCTACACTCCATCGGCTGAGATCCGCGCCGCTCCACGAACGGCGCGGAGGAGCTAGGATTCCACCAATTCTCCGCGCCCTTTGCCAGCCAGAACGAGCCAATGCACCTGCGTGCTCCGGCGAAGTCCGCAGATGATGACTGGAATCGGCTCTCCGACCTTCAGCCTGATGATTCATCAAGAGACAGAGAGCCGCCGGGGAGGGATTGAAGTGTAACCAGAACAGGAGCGATCAACACCAAAGTTCCACTGGGCCAAAGTTCCGCTGGGCCAAGTTCCACTGGGCCAAGGTTCCACTGGGCCAAGGTTCCACTGGGCCAAGCTCCGCTGGGCAACCACTCTGGCCGGCGATCGCTGCTTGCGTGTGCACGCCCCCCGGCTTGCCCTGAGCTTGGATCCCACGCTGCAAGCAAACTTGGCGGTAACCTCCAAGCTGGAGAACGCGCACAGCCGGCCCGCCCCGAAGCATCCCTCCGCAAGAGGTCCAGCACTACGGCAGCGTGAACGGCTGTGTCAACGGCAGATTCCGGGACGAAGAACCCACCAGAATGGAGTAGGATCCCGGCGCGAGTTCCCATCGGTCATGCGCCACGTCAAAGATCGTCAGGCGGTCGCGGTCCACGGGGATGGAGATCTGCCTGGTCTCCCCCGGCTGCAGGGCAACTCGCGCCCATCCCACCAGCCGCTTCGGAGGCTCCTGGGCCGCGGCGGGAAGCGCGGCATAGACCTCCGCGATCTCCGTGCCCGCGCGGTCTCCGGTATTCTTCAGGATGAAGTTCACCGCTACGGCTTTCCCTTTCGTCACATTCAGGTGAGAGTATGCGAAGGTGGTGTAAGTGAGCCCGAACCCGAACGGAAACAGGACCGGCTTGTTCTCCGCGTCATACCACTTGTAGCCGACCTTCAACCCTTCGTTGTAATAGGTCTGGAAGGCCGGCAGCCCGTAGCGCAGGGTCTTCATGAACTCCGCCCGCTTTTTCTTGTCCGCCGGAGGGTGCGGCTGTGAACTCGGCGGCGGCGTCACCAGCTCGGGATGCGGCAGATCCGCATCGCTCCTCGGAAAGGTGATAGCCAGCTTGCCACTGGGATTCACCTTGCCGGTGAGGATCTCGGCCAGCGCCTCCCCGCCTCGAATCCCCGGATACCAGGCCTCGAGGATGCCCTGCACGTTGTCTACCCAAGGCATCGTTGCCGGGCTGCCGGTCTCCAGCACGACAATCGTTCTGGGATTCGCGGCGGCAACGGTCTCCACCAGTTTGTCCTGTCCGGGAGCAAGATTGAGCGTGGGCAGATCAAGTCCCTCCGACTCCCACTGGGACACGAACACGATCGCAACATCGGCTTTGCCGGCGGCAGTCGCCGCCGCTGCCAGGTCATCGCCTGAGGTGAAGCTGATCTCCGCCCCGGGCAGGGCCTCGCGCAGGGCGCGCAGCGGCGAGCTCGGCATCCACGCTTCGCGAATGGACGCCGCAAACACACCCTTGCCCGCTTGCGGAGGAACCGGCGAGCCGCCCGGTGGGTTCACCTGCGCGGAGCCGCCGCCGGAGAGCACGCCCACATCCGCATGGCCGCCAATCACTGCGATGCGGTGAACTCCACTGAGCGGAAGGATGTGGTGTTCGTTCCTGAGCAGCACAATGCTCTCCTCCGCGATGTGCTGGGCCGTCGTATAGCCCTCTTCGACATCGGGCACTTGCGTTTTTCCCGGAACGTCGAAGAGCCCGGCGGCAAACATCGAGCGCAGGACGCGATGAACGTGCTCGTCGAGCTCCGCCTGTGGAACTCGGCCATCCTCCACCGCCTTCTTCAGCGCATCGCCGTAAAAGAGATCTCCGGGCTGCTCCTGGTCCAGCCCGGCATGGGAGGCCCGCACGGTGGAGTGG
>JAKART010000135.1 GCA_021819255.1 Acidobacteriota bacterium | reverse complement strand
CTCAGAGCGGATCGATGTGTGGCAAATTTTCTGAAAATTGCGTGTCTGCGGATCGACAAACTGCCGATAGGAAGTACTAAAGTCGTTAAATCTGATAACTTGGGTAATATAAATCAACTCCGCAGTCACAATCTTTAGTAACCATCGAAGTCTCAATTTTCTGCTGGAGGAGGCCAGGAGAGCCTCATCCCGGCTACGGCAGATCGGCCAGTTTGTGACTATTCTGCCCGTAATTACTGACTTTTCAATAGGCTCGCTCGGTCCTGCGTCAGCTATTAGCGTTCCTGTTAACCAGGGTTTGCGCAGGAAAGTTTCGCTGTAGGCTCACTTACATGTACAAGACCATCTATCTCACCATTGTCTTTCTGGTGCTGATTCTGTCTGGTATCTGGCATCTGTCGTCCGCCGGATGGACAGAGCGCTGGATCAGCAGGGTGAGCGGTGTTCGTCTTGTCGGAGCGGTGTTGCTGGAGCTCACCGTACCGTGCGTCTGGTGGGGCGGACGCTATTACTGGATCCTCTTTGCGGTGTTGACCGTTTCCGGGGTGATGCGGCTCTGCTTCCCGCAGAGATCGCTACGCAGCCTCTACCCTCCCTCGGTGGGGTGGATTCAGACCTGCCTTCTGCTGGAAGGTGCGGCTCTGATGTGGGTTCTGCGCGCGTAGGCAAAAGGGAGAGATCCCAATCCGAAGCTCTGGCTTTCCCGGCGCAACTCGCTGCTACGGGGACGGTGCTCGGGCCTGGTTGCTCCATTCGAGACGGATCCTGAGCCAGCGTTCCCTCTGCCTGGCGCGGGATTTGGGCGGACACACAACGGACGGCAGACTCCAGAGCCTGCCGCCGGGCAGCCTGGACAGAGATGGTCAGGGCGGCGGAGGCGCCCAATCGCTTCTTTGCGGTCTTGGCCAGCAGCGCCAAGTCGTGCCATCGCCCGACGGCGTCGAGCCTGCTTTTCATCTCCTTCGCCACCTTCAGGGCCGCTGCCGAATCAACTTCCAGTTCAGCCAGGTAGCGGGCTGCTTTGTTTCGCTTGCGGTAGGCGTGCAGAATTTTGCCGCCCAGCCCCGGCCGGCCCGCGCCTTCACGCCGCTGTTGGTCGCGGCGTAACTTCTCTGCGCTGCGTTCTTCCTGCTCTCTGGCCATAGCAAGCAACGGGACTGGGTGCAGACGCGCCATGCTCTTTGCCAACGGCTGCAGACCGAGCAAGAGAGCGGAAGCCGGCCCGGACATGTCCTTCTCCAGGGCATGCGCCAAGGCCCCCCGCTGCCGCTCCAAGTGGCGATCCAACCTGTAGCCTTCCGTTTGCAACGGCTCGCCCAGGGGCAATATCGGCGGATCCGTGCGAGGCTTCGTCAACTCGCTCAACAGGCGGCGCTGGACGTCCAGATCGCGGACGGATGATGCGGCCCGGCGGACTTCCTTGATCTGGCGTAGGGTCTGTTTCATCTGTCGGCGCAGAGAGCAAGCATGGGGATTTTGTCGCCGCGCGGCGAGCAACAAGGCCTCCAGCTTGCGGCCGGCAACGCGCAGTTCATGGATGGATCTGGGCCTGGCCCGAGCCTGGCAGGCGTGGAGACGGTCCAGAAACTCGTCGCAGAGAGAATCGAAGATGGCGCTGGGGTCGACCATCGGGATCAACCTTGAGGCTCCGCGCGGTGCTGAAGGCTGAGGATCTGCGCGGCGCGGGATTTCTTGTCCCGGGCCGGGGAGTCTCTTTCAGGAAGATAGGATGCCGGGAGCGGGCGGGACGGATGGCACGCGGGAGCGGGATTGAAGCAGAAGGGGAGATCCTTCTGGATCATGCTTGACGACGAGGGCCTGAAGCAGGGCTGGAACTGGTCGATCTTGGGCCGATTACCGGTCGGGACGCCCGGATTTTCGCGGCGAAGGCGGAGGATCGACGCTTCGTGCGATACTCTTCGATGCTTGAAGGTTTGGCGGCTCCACGAGTCCTGCCTGCGAAGATCTCGGCCGACGGCCGGCTGCGCAGGCAAAGATTCATCAATCCAACCGCGGCTGAACAAAGACCGATGCACCGCATCTTTGAAGGAGTGAATGCATGTCTGATCTTGCCCACCTTGTCTATCAGTCAGGATTTGGCAACGAGTTCGCCACCGAGGCCTACCCCGGGGCGCTCCCCGCAGGCCAGAACTCTCCGCAGCGGCACCCGCTTGGGCTGTACACCGAGCAGGTGAGCGGTTCAGCTTTTACGGCTCCGCGCGCTCTCAACCGCCGCACCTGGATGTATCGGATACGCCCTTCGGTGGTGCATGAGCCGTACCAGCCCTTTCCGGAGTCCACGCTTTTGCGCAGCGCGCCGTTTGACGAACTCTCGACTCCTCCCAACCAGATGCGCTGGGATCCGCTTCCATTCCCAACGGTTCCCACCGACTTTGTCGAGGGGATCATCACCATGGGAGGCAACGGCGATGCCGCCATGCAGGACGGCGTTGCCATCCACATGTATACCGCCAACGCCTCCATGACCGACCGCTTCTTTTACGACGCGGACGGGGAGCTATTGATCCTGCCGCAGCAAGGCGCGCTGCGGATCTGCACGGAGTGCGGCATCCTGGAGGTCCACCCCGGGCACTTGGCGGTGATACCCCGCGGCATCAAGTTCTGTGTCGAACTGCTGCATCATCACGCCCGGGGATACCTCTGTGAAAACTACGGTCAAGCCTTCCGTCTTCCTGAGCTGGGCCCGATTGGGGCCAACGGGCTGGCCAACCCCCGGGACTTCCTGACGCCCGTGGCGGAGTACGACGATACCGACGGGGAGTTTGAGGTGGTCGCGAAGTTTCAGGGCAAGTTGTGGGTCTCCACCTATGACCACTCGCCCCTGGACGTGGTTGCCTGGCACGGCAACTACGCTCCCTACCTGTATGACATGGCCAGATTTCAGGTGGTCAATTCGGTCAGCTTCGATCATCCGGACCCGTCGATCTTCACCGTTCTTACCGCGCCATCCCTGATGCCCGGTGTGGCCAATGTGGATCTGGCCATCTTCCCTCCGCGCTGGTTGGTCGCTGAGAATACTTTCCGGCCACCCTGGTTTCATCGCAACATGATGAACGAATTCATGGGCCTGATTCGCGGACAATACGACGCCAAGGCCGAGGGCTTTCTTCCCGGCGGAGCCAGCCTGCACAACTGCATGTCCGGCCACGGTCCGGATGCGGTTACCTTTGAGAGCGCCAGCCACGCTGAACTGATGCCGCAGTACATCTCCGATACGCTGGCTTTCATGTTTGAGACCCGTATGGTGGTGCGTCCAACCCGCTACGCGATGGAGGAGAAGATCCTGCAGCATGAGTACTATGAGTGCTGGCAGGGTTTGGAGCGTCACTTCAAGCTGTCGGGCCGCTGAGGCCAATTCTGCTCTCGATGTCCTACACTCGGTGTGATGAGTTTGCCTTCAGAGAGCGGCGCGGCAAGCTGGGTTGACACAGCCAATCAGTCCGGCAACGGCTTTCCTCTCCAATGGCTGCCCTACTGCGCTTTCACGCCGGTGTCGGCATCCGGGCCTGCGCCTTGGCCGGATTTGGCTGCTCCCATGGCGGAGGAGCCGAACCCGCGTCTGGTTCCTCATCTGGGTGTGGGCATTGGGGCTTTGATCCTGGACCTGCATAAACTCCAGACCAGCGGCCTGCTAAGCGATCTCCCGGCGAATTTGCAGTCCGCCTGCCGGTCAACCCATCTCAACGAGATGATGAGCTGTGGTCCCGGCGCTTGGTCTGCGCTGCGAGGGCGGCTCATCGATCTGCTGAAGGCCGCCGAGCCCCGCTCTAGCCGCAACCAGGCTCAGCGGCGGCTGGTCGCCTCTCTCATGACTCCCGCGGCGCAGGCGGTCTTCCACAAGCCGGTGTGGACAGAGAACTACACGGACTTCTATGCGTCTCTGCACCATGCCAGGAACGTGGGCCGGCTCTTCCGTCCCGACGAGCCGCTGCTGCCGAACTACCCCTGGCTGCCGATCGGCTACCATGGCCGTGCCTCCTCGCTGATGGTGAGCGGAACACCGGTACGTCGGCCGCACGGTCAGTGCAAGGCCGGCTCGGAGTCCGCTCCCGTCTTCCAGCCCAGCACCCGGCTGGACTACGAACTGGAGGTAGCGGCTTACGTCGGGGTGGGGAATCCGCTCGGCTCGCGGATCCCCATCGAGCAGGCGGCGAAGCGCCTCTTTGGCCTTTCGCTACTCAATGACTGGTCGGCGCGCGATATCCAGTCCTGGGAGTATCAGCCGCTCGGTCCTTTCCTGGGCAAGAGTTTCGCTACCAGCGTCTCCCCCTGGGTAGTCCCCATGGACGCTCTGGCGCCGTACCGCGCCAGGTTGACTCCCCGCTCAGCCTCAGAACCTGCGCCGCTGGCTTACCTGGCTGAACCGGATGCGAATCTCTCCGGCTTGGACATCACCGTGGAGACCTATCTTTCCACGGAGCAGATGCGTGCGCGGAGAATCCCCGCGCTGCGGCTCAGCCGGGCGAACCTGCGCGATCTCTACTGGTCGTTTGCGCAGATGCTGACGCACCAAACCAGCAATGGCTGCAATCTGAAGATCGGCGACATCTTGGCCAGCGGGACGATCTCTGGAGAGCAACCCGGCTCCCAAGGCTGTCTGCTGGAGATGACGAAGGGTGGAGAGGTTCCTCTGTGCCTGCCAACGGGCGAGCGGCGAACGTTCCTGGAGGACGGCGACGAGGTGAGCCTGCGCGGCTACGGCGAGCGCGAGGGCCTTCCGATGGTCTCGATGGGGGAGTGCCGGGGCAGGGTTCTTTCCGCCATTGAGTGACCTGGCAAGAGCTGCTCGGAGGGTGGGAAAGCCGAGACCTCAGTGCGGAAGATTCAGGAAGCCTCCACTGCGGTTGACATCCCCTCTACCGAGGATCATTCTGCTGGAGGGGTTGACCCGATGCAGCCGAAGCCTTCCGGCGCCGGTGCGAGCCCAAGGAGGAACCCGAGGATGTCCACTCTGGCTGAGCACGCTGCTGACACCGCAGCCGATTTTCTTCCCCTCCTGGGTACGGATCATGTTGAGTTCTATGTGGGCAACGCGCGCCAGGCGGCTTACTTCTACCGCGCCGCCTTTGGAATGAAGCTGGTTGCCTATGCGGGCCCCGAGACCGGCCGCCGCGACCGAGCCTCCTACGTTCTGCAGCAGGGGAAGATTCGTTTTGTTCTTACCACCGCGCTGCGCTCCGACACGCAGGTCTCCCGTGAAGTGGCTGCGCACGTGGCCAGACACGGCGACGGCGTCCGCGCCATCGCTCTAGGGGTGGACGATGCCGCCTGCGCCTGGCGCGAGACCACGGCCCGTGGAGCTGTTTCGGCGCAGGAGCCCACAACCGTCTGCGATGAGTACGGCTCGGTGGTGATTTCCAGCATCAGGGCCTATGGCGACACGATCCACACCTTTGTGGAGCGGAAAAACTACGCCGGAGTCTTCTTCCCCGGCTATCGCGCGCTTCCGGAGGACGATGTGGCTCGGCCCGCCGGGCTGTTGCACATCGATCACATCGTCGGCAACGTCGGCTGGAACGCCATGAACGAGTGGGTAGACTTCTACTCCCGGGTGATGGGCTTCTCTCTCTATCAGCACTTTGACGACAAGGATATCTCCACCGAGTACTCCGCCTTGATGTCCAAGGTGATGGCCAACGCCAACGGCTACGTCAAGTTTCCCATCAACGAGCCGGCGGTAGGCCGCAAGAAGTCACAGATTGAAGAGTATCTGGAGTTTTACGACGGCCCCGGGGTCCAGCACCTGGCGCTGGCCACTCACGACATTCTCTCCACGGTCTCCCGCCTGAAGCGTCAGGGAGTGCCTTTTCTAACCGTTCCGCATTCCTACTACAGCGAACTCCAGCAGCGCGTGGGCCGAATCGACGAGCCGTTGGAGGAATTGGAACGCCTGGGCATCCTGGTGGACCGCGATGACGAGGGCTATATGCTGCAGATCTTTACCAAGCCCGTGGAGGACCGTCCCACGTTATTCTTTGAGATCATCCAGCGCAAGGGAAGCCGTAGCTTTGGCAAGGGAAACTTCAAAGCTCTTTTTGAGGCCATTGAGCGCGAGCAGGAAGCCCGTGGCAACCTCTAGTCCAGATCGTCAGCGCAAACTGTATCCTGACGCCCGCTCCGCGCTGGCTGACATTGTGCGCGATGGCATGCTGCTGGCGGTGGGCGGCTTTGGCTTGTGCGGGATTCCAGAGGCGCTGCTGGCCGCCCTGCGGGAGAGTGGCGTGCGCAACCTGACCATCGCCAGCAACAACGCCGGAGTGGACAACTGGGGAATCGGTTTGCTGCTGGCCGCGCGCCAGGTGAAAAAGATGATCTCCAGCTACGTTGGGGAAAACGCGGAGTTCGAGCGCCAGTTTTTATCCGGAGAACTGGAAATAGAGTTCTGCCCGCAAGGCACGCTGGCCGAGCGGATGCGCGCCGGCGGAGCCGGCATCCCCGGTTTCTACACCCCCACCGGCGTCGGCACGGTTGTCGCAGAGGGAAAAGAGCAGAAGGAGTTTGACGGCCGCAC
>JAKART010000134.1 GCA_021819255.1 Acidobacteriota bacterium | reverse complement strand
CGATCTCAGCGCGCTGATGGCTCAGCAGCAGATTGATGGAGCCCTGGTGGGCGGTGCAAGTCTGGTTCCGGCAACCTTCGCCGGCATCGTGCGCTACCGGTAGCGCAGAGCGCCTGCGGCTTCCACGGCTGCTCCTGTCCGCGGCTCAGCTAGACCATTTTCCCTGATGATGGGTGTACGGAAGCGGGCGTTCAGTGGCGTTTTCATTGAGGAAAACGCCCACAGGAGCCGTTCCCCTTGCTTACACCTTCAGGGAAAATGGTCTAAGCGTTCCGCGTGGGGGAGCCTGCGCAAGCGGGCCTGCCGCGGTATCTTGCTGGGTACACACGCCCCAAAAGCTCCCCGCATCGGGAACGAACGCAGGGAAGACTCTCAGTGGACCACGCCGGCCTGGTCCACCGGCCAGTAGACAAAGGCTGCCTTGCCGTAGATCAGCGAGATGGGCACCGGACCAAAGTCGCGGCTGTCGCTGGAGATGTTGCGATGGTCACCCATCACCCAGCACTCTTGCTCGGGGATGGTCATCTCCGGCACAGAGCGGTCGTCGCGGAAGCGGCTTGGCACGTAGGTCTCCTTGAGCTTGCGGCCATTGAGATACACCGTACCATGCGCGATGCGGAGCCGGTCGCCGGGGAGCGCGATGACCCTCTTGATGTAGCTCTTGGTATGGTCGCGGGGATAGAGAAAGACGACCACATCGCCGCGTTGAATGGACTCAAAGTGGTAGACGAACTTATTGATGAAGAGCCGGTCCTGATCGGCCAGGTGCGGCAGCATGCTGGTGCCCTCCACACGCACCGGTTGATACAGAAAAAGGATGATGAACAGAGAGATGGCCAGCGAGATCAGCATGTCCCGCGGCCATGAACCGGAACGGGCGGTTCCTTCGCAGGGAAACATAGCGGCCAGGTTGCCATCGTCCGCGGCTACGGCGCCGGTCTGGCAGACATCGGGCTGTGCAGGCGATCCGGCAGCGCCGCGAAGGTTGGCTTGGGGCGCGGCGGCGGGTTGAGCCGGCTGGCGCCTGGGCTCAGTCGGGTCCGGCGTCGGCAAGGAGTTTATTTCAGGCACGTTTGCTGGGACTCTTCGGCGGAAAGTTCGGGCCATCGCCCATCTTTAAGCATATAGCTTAGACGAAGTCCGAGGCTCATGGTGGGCTCAGGGCGCGGGGGGACAGGGCGCAATGGAGGACTGCGGCAGATTCAGCCCAGGGACCAGGTACTTGCCATCCAGACCGCCGGGCGACCAGTGCGCGACAATCTCCCTGGCCAGCCGCGCAATCGTCATCTCGCCTTCATTGTCCACCGTCCAGCCGTGGTCGCGATTGTCATACGTGAAGACGGAGAGAATCATCGGACCCGTCGTGCCCATCACAATGGCGACATCGTTCCGAACCGCATCCAGAGAGCCGGTCTTGCTGGCGATCGCCGGGCCGTTTTCCGTGGCGTCAACGGCTTCCAGATAACGAGGGATGGTCTCGCGGTAGAACTGGCTCTTCAGCATATTCAGAGCGACAGAGCAGACGGCTCGGTCCCCGTTGTCAACTGGGGCAAAGCGGGCATCGCCCGGGCGAGTGGCCGTGCCGATCTGGTGAAGATGGCAGAGACCGATGGTCTCCATGAGATAGGCCATCTCTCGCGGGGTGGTCTTGCCCAGCCCGAACCTGGGCTGATCGGCAGGCATGGGCATCGTAGTCGGAACCATCACCTTTTTGTAAAGGTGCGTCTGCTCCAGACCCAGCGCCTGAAGCCGCGCGTTGATCGGCTCGATGCCAAAGCGGTCCATGGCCAGGTTGGCGGCCGTGTTATCGCTGACGATCACCATCAGGGTAAGGACGTCCTTGAGCGTGAGGTTGACCGGGGCATCCAGAAAGGTGAGGATTCCCGAGCCGCCTACGGCCTCGTGGCGGTGCAGAACGATGGGCTCGTCCCAGTGCGCCTTGCCCTGACGAATCTGGACCATGGCCTGATACAAGATGCCGAGCTTGATGACCGATGCGGTGGCCACCGGAAGGTCGGAGTTCACTCCCACGGTCTTCATCGTGTTGAGCTGAATGGCGTAAAGAGCGGCATGGCCAAGTCCGGCTTTTGCACGAGCATTCACCATCTGCTGGATCCGCCGCTGCAGGGTGGATGGCGAGCCCGCCAACCCGGCGGCTGTAGTTTGTGGCGACTGGCCCAAGAGTCCGGGCGAAAGCGAAAACAGAACGATAAAGAATATGGCTAGAGAGGCGGTCCAATGGGAGATTCTTCGCATAGCAGCACGTACCTCACCGAGATCCAACGCTCAAAGGCGTAGATCCAAAGAGTATCAGCAAGCAGGTTGCGTCCGACGGTTGAGAAGCATCTGTCCGCGTCCTGGTTTCACCTCAAGCCCAGCTTCCTCCTGGATGCGTGTTCTTTGTCCAACGGAGACCTCGGCTAGAAACGCAGGCCAGTCCCGTCGGGTCCATCGGAAAAAGGTGATCGGAACCCTATCCGAAGTGGATGCGCTACACTAAAGATGGAGATTCTATGGCTACAATGACCATGTCTTCAACGCCGGGCGACCAGACCTTGGTTGGCCCGGAGGGCGAGCTCGACAACCTCTCCACCGAACGGCAGAATGAGGCATCCGAGGGGCTGGATACCAAGTCCGCGGTAGAGATTGCCAGAATCATCAATCACGAAGACGCCAAGGTTGCGGCAGCCGTAAAGAAAGCCCTCCCCGAAATTGCCCAGGTGATCGATACCGTGGCGCGCTCCCTGCGCGACGGAGGACGTCTGATCTATGTGGGCGCGGGTTCTTCGGGAAGAATCTGCGCGTTGGACGCCTCCGAATGCCCTCCCGCCTTCTCCACCGCCCCGCAGCAGGTGCAATACATCATGGCGGGAGGACCGAAGGCGCTGGCCAGCGCCTCTGACGTGAATGAGGATGAGCCGGAGTTGGGACGGCGCGACATCGCCCGGCGACGGCCTACGCGCAAGGATATCGTCATTGGCGTGTCCGCCTCGGGACGAACTCCTTATGTTGTGGGCGCCACCGAGTATGCCCGTTCCTGTGGGGCCAAGACGGCCGCAGTGACCTGCAATGCGAACTCCAATCTCTCCAAAGTAGCGGATATCACCATCTGCGCGGAGGTCGGGCCGGAGATCGTCTCCGGTTCGACGCGGATGAAAGCCTCGACCGCGCAAAAGATGATTCTGAACATGATCACCACCGGAGCGATGACCCGGCTCGGCTATGTGTACGACAACCTGATGGTGAACGTTCACATGAAAAACGCCAAGCTGGTGGAGCGGGGCATTCGGGTGCTGATCAAGGTCTGCGGAATCGACCGCGAAACCGCGATCCGGACCATCAAGTCGGCCGGAAAGTCGATCCCCATCGCCGTGGTGATGCTGAAGGCCAACGTGGACAAGATGGAAGCCGTGCGGCGGCTGCAACAGTCCGACGGCAATGTGCGCCTGGCCATCGAGGATTCACGCCTGGAGCTGTGAGTGGGCGCCGGGTGATCCTGCAAATTGCAGGCGGCCTTGCACATGGAGAAGCAACCGCCCAGCCGAACGCTTCCTCCACATCGTTCTCATAACTACTGAAAGATGCCGCCTGCATTCCCACATCTCTGAAGTGCGAGAGGGTGGAGCACCCTGTTCGGGCTCGCGGGGGAGCAACGTCGTAACCTCCGCAAGGCAGACGTGCATCCAAATGGGCGCCCATCTACACTTGAATCATGGACAAGTTTGTGATTCGCGGGGGAAACCCGCTACAGGGCAGCATCAAAATCTCGGGCGCAAAGAACTCTGCCCTGCCCTGCATGGCCGCGGCGATTCTAACCGAAGACGAAGTGATCCTGGAGAACATCCCGCAGGTGCGGGATATTGAAACCGAACGCAAGCTATTGGAGTCCATGGGCGCTGCGGTCGAGCTGGGATATGGCCGGGCTCAGCACCGCACCTCGATCCGCTGTGCCGTGCTCAGCGATCCGGTGGCGAAGTATGAGATTGTGAAGACCATGCGCGCCAGCTCGCTGGTGCTGGGACCACTGATCGCCCGCACCGGCATGGCGCGGGTCGCAATGCCCGGGGGGTGCGCTATTGGGGGCCGTCCCATCGATCTGCACATTAAGGGGCTGGAGGCGATGGGCGCCACCATTCTCCAGGAGCATGGTTATTTGGAGGCGCGGGCCAACCGCTTGAAGGGCGCTCACATTGTCTTCGACAAGATTACCGTGACAGGAACCGAGGACTTGCTGATGGCCGCAGCGCTGGCCGACGGAGAGTCCCTGTTTGAGAACTGCGCGCGCGAGCCGGAGGTGGTGGACCTGGCGGAGCTGCTCCGCGCCATGGGCGCCAGAATCGAGGGCGCGGGGACATCGACGATTCATGTTCGAGGCGTAGCCAGGTTGCACGGCGCACGGCACAGAATCAACCCTGACCGCATCGAAGCTGGAACCTATCTGATCGCGGGAGCCATCACAGGGGGCGACCTGCATGTGGAAGGCTGTCACTCCGGGCACCTAAGCGCAGTCATTGGAAAACTGGAACAGTGCGGCGTCAAACTGGAGGTGGGCAAGGAGAGTGTGCGTGTCCGCAGCGGCGGCCGGCTGCTGGCAAACGATGTCACCACCGAGGAGTATCCAGGCTTCCCCACCGACATGCAGGCTCAGTTCATGGCGTTGGCGACCCAGGCCAACGGAACCTCCCTGGTGACGGAGAACATCTTCGAGAACCGGTTCATGCACGTGGGCGAGCTGAACCGGATGGGTGCGAACATCACCGTGCAGGGCCGGACGGCGACGGTGCGTGGAGGAGCCAGGCTGCAGTCGGCGGCGGTGATGTGCTCGGACCTGCGAGCATCGGCGGCTCTGGTGCTGGCCGCGCTGGTGGCCGAAGGAGAGAGCATCCTGGACCGCGTCTACCACATCGACCGCGGATACGAACACCTGGAAGAAAAGCTGCGCGGCGCCGGAGCCCAGATTCGCCGCATGGGCGAGGTCTTTGCAAGACGATGAAAGCCCAACAACCGGCTGCGCGAGCACGTCTCGCTCCAGCCGATCAAGCCCGCTAGGACCGTGTGCAACCACCTATAATCGAGGGAATGCTGTCTTTGCCGAAAGCCTGCGTCCTGCTTCCCGCTCTTCTGGCCGTCGTGGCGTCGAGTGCAGCGACGGCAGCGCAAACCACGGCACAAACGCCCGCGGCTCCCAGCGGCCGGGTGGTTCTGGTGCTTCCCTTTGACAACCACTCCGGCGACGAATCCCTTAACTGGATTGGCGACTCGATTCCGGATACGCTGAACAAGCGCCTCAACTCGGCGGGTTTTCTGACGATCTCCCAGGATGACCGCGTCTTTGCCTATGAGCATCTGGGGTTGCCCGCCGACTTTCGGCCGACGCGCGCAACCACGATTCGAATTGCCCAGCAACTGGATGCGGACTATGTGATTCTCGGCAGCTACAATGTGCGGCCCGGTGCCGGGAGCGCCCCGACGGGGCAGCCCGCCCCAGGCCCGGCCAACAGCTCTATCACCATTCAGGCCAGCGTGCTGTCCATCGATCAACTGCAGCTCTGGCCGCCCGTGGATGACTCATCTGCGCTGATGCATCTGTTCGATGCGGAGAACGCGATCGCGTGGAAGGTTGCGGAGCGCCTGGATCCGCGGTTGCTCGTCTCGGAGCAGACGTTTCTGGCGGCTCCAGGCTCAGTACCGCTGCCGGCCTTTGAAGACTATATCCGCGGAATCAACGCCTCCACGGATGCGGAGAAGCTGAAGCGTCTTCAGGATGCGGTTGCGCTGGAGCCAAACTACCCGGCGGCTTTGCTTGCGTTGGGCAAAGAACAGTATGCGCAACGCGACTTTGAGGCAGCGGCCGCCACGCTGGCCAAAGTTCCGCTGTCCAAAAGGATCGCTCTGGAGGCCCACTTCTACTTGGGACTGGCTGAGTTCAACTCCGCGAACTATGCCCAGGCCCAGGCCGCCTTCGCTTTTGTAGCCGGCCGGTTGCCGCTGCCCGAGGTGGTGAACAACGAGGCTGTCGCCATCAGCCGGCAGGGTAAGGACGGCATCGCCCTGTTCCAGAAGGCGTCCAGCCTGGACCCCTCCGATGAGAACTACCATTACAACCTTGCGATCGCGCTCTTCCGACGGGGCGATACGGCCAACGCGAAGAGCCAGGTGCAGGCGGCGCTGCGCCTGAAGCCGGACGACCAGGAGGCCAGAGAACTCGCGGAGCAGTTGGAAAAAGTCAAGCCAGGAACGCGGCTGACGGAGGATGCGGTTGGGACGGCCGAGTCCGGACAGGAGGCAGAGTCCGGACAGCAGACAGCGCAGCAGGCTTTACCGGAAGCCAGCACGACCGATAGCGGCTTCAACCCGCTGGAAAGAATCGAGAGAGGATACTCCGAGACAAGCTTCCGCCAGGAGGAGTTTCAGCTCGACCAGATGCGCGCGGTGCGTAGAGCGATGTTGCCGGCCGACAGGCAAGCGGTGGAGGACACCCAGGACGGCCGCCAATATCTCTCCGAAGGGCTACTGCCGGAGGCTGAAAAACA
>JAKART010000133.1 GCA_021819255.1 Acidobacteriota bacterium | reverse complement strand
ACCAAATTGAGAGCCGGCAACAGACAGAGAGCATGGGCCACGGTCTTGCCAATCACAATTCGTCGATTCGTCATGCTTCTCCTGACGCTCCCATGCCAGGCTCTGCCGGCCGGCACTTTTCTCTCTTGGCCTGCTCCATCCGGTCCGCTGCCGTTCACCCGCTGCTCCACGCGCGGGCGGAAGCAGCCTTGCGAAAAATGAGCGTCGTGCATGCCGCTCCTCGCCAAGGCGCTGTTCCCCACCTCACCCAGAGGTCAAAAGTCCTTGCGCAGGTTCATCCCGGCATACATGGATGCCACCTGATCGCCGTATCCATTGAACATCAGGGTAGGCACCACCTTGGGGAAGAGGGTGTACGCGTTCAGCAGCCGCTCATGCGCCTGGGACCAGCGCGGATGGTCCACTTGGGGATTGACATTGGAATAAAACCCATACTCGTCCGGAGCCAGTTCATTCCACGTTGTGGGTGGCATATGTTCTACAAACTTAATCTTCACAATCGACTTCGCAGACTTGAACCCATACTTCCAGGGCACGATCACCCGCACGGGAGCGCCTTGCTGATTCGCCAGCGTCTCTCCGTAACTTCCAAACGTCAACAGCGTCAGCGGATTCATCGCCTCGTCCATGCGCAACCCCTCCGAATAAGGCCATGGAATCCCGAAGGGCAGGATCTCGTCCTTGCGATTCTCCAGTGAGAGAAACTGCACAAACTTCGCCTTGGGCAGCGGCTCTACCACCTTGATCAGATCCGAAAGAGGGAACCCGTCCCAGGGAATCACCATCGACCATGCTTCCACGCAGCGAAATCGGTACACCCTTTGCTGCATGGGCTGCAGATGAAACAGCTCCCCAAACTGGAACGTGCGCGGCTTGGCCACCAATCCTTCCACCTGCACATTCCACGGATAAGTCACCAGCGTATGGGCATTCTTGGCGGGATCGCTCTTCTCTTCGCCGAACTCATAGAAGTTGTTGTAGCTCTTCGCCATCTGTTCGGGCGTGGTGGCTCGATCCGGCACCGTATACTGCGTCGCCAAAAGGTCATCGATCTTCAGTTCCGCCCGCGCCTTCCGCGTCAGCGCCAGCGCCACTCCCGCACCCCCCAGGCCCTTCATCAACTGCCTGCGGTTGAGCTCAAAGGCTTCATAGGTCTCCTTGGGCGTGATCTCCGACGATGGAGGTTCTTTCTCACGGCGCGTCAACAGTAGCATCCCATCACCTCATTCTCCGTTTCGGCTTCCATCTACTCCTGAACATTTCGGCAGCGCTCGACTGGCCTTGCGAAGCAGCCAGAGGACACCCTCCCCTGGCCGGCGCACGCAATGCAATCCAAGCGTCGACTCTGTTTTCATAGGACGGCCAAGCGCCCCTACCGGTTACATCTTTTTTTTGCTCCTTGAAAGCCGGTGAATGCGGCCTTCGCGACCGGGGACCTGCAAGCAAACACAATCGTCCCGGCCAGCGTCACGGCCCCAGCCAGCACCAACTCACGATGGAAGCCGGGACGGGAGATGACGATGTAGGCAAAACCTGCCAGCGCCAGCAGCGGCGGCAAAGGATACAGCCACATCCGGAAGGGCCGGCGCATCCCCGGACGCCGCGCGCGCAGCAGCACGACCCCCACCTGCTGCAGCCCGAACTGCAAGACAATCCGCAACACCACCAGCGCCGCAATCACGTCCGCCAGAGAGAAGAAGCAGAACACGCACGCCGCCGCGGAGAGCACCAGCAGTGAAACATACGGAAACTTTCCCTGCGGATGGAGCCGTGCAAAGATCCTGGGAAAGTTGCCATCCCGCGCCGCCGCATAAGGAATCCGCGAGTAACCCAGCAGCAAAGAGAAGACGCTGGCAAACGCCGTCGCCATCACCAGCACCGCCGCCAGGCGTCCCAGCCACATCCCCATGGCAGCGCCCCAGTGCGGCGAATACGCAACCCGCATCATCTCGCTCAGCAAGGCTCGCCGCGCCTCCAGATCCTGCGCAGCCAGAACCGCAGGCGCGCCCAGCACAGAGAGCACACTGGCGTTCAGCCCCAGATACAACAACGCCACCAGCCCAATCGAGAGCAGCACGGCGCGGGGAATCGTCCGCTCCGGCTCGCGGGTCTCCCCACCCAGAAATGTCACGTTGTAGTAGCCCCAATAGTCGTAGGTGGCGATCAGCATGGCCGATCCCAGCCCCGCGAAGAACCCATGGTCAAGCCTCCATGCCCCTGCCGGAAGCGCAACGACGCGTGACCAGTGACCATAAAAAAGTCCGGTCAGCATCGCCCACGCGATGGTTGCAAGCACCACAGCCAGCATCGCCGCCGCCAGCCGGCGCATCCGTTCCAGCCCACGGTAAAGCAGCAATACCACCACGCCCAGGGCTGCCATCGCCAGCGCCGTGGATCGCCCCGCCGTCACTCCAAAACGGTAGGGCCCCACGCGCAGGAGATGCACCGCGCCCTGCGCCGCCCAGCCGGGATGGAGAAATCCCGCGTACTGCGCCAGACCGATGCACCCGCTGGCCACGCTCAACGGCGCGGAAAAGCAGATCTGAAAGACGAACAAAAAGCTCAGCCACCGTCCCCACCTGCCCGGAAACATCTCCGTCAGGTAGCGGTAGGTTCCTCCAGCCTCCGGCATCGCGGCGCCAAGCTCCGCCCACACCAGCCCGTCGCAGACAGCCAGCAGCGCACCGAGCACCCACCCCAGCATCGCCTGCGGGCCGCCCATCGCCGCCAGCAGCAGCGGCAGGGTCAGGAAGGGACCCACCCCAATCATGTCCAGCAGGTTCAGCGTCACAGCCCCGGGCAGAGACAGCGACCGCTCCAGATTCTCTCCGTCAAGGCTCATCTGGCCAGTCTATGCAAAGCCGCGGAATTTCTCTTCAGAAACTATTTGACTCGCCGGCAGAAGGGCGGGTCGAGAGCGCGTTGGGGCCGCACCTCAAGATCGCCTGGTCCCAACCCATCGCCCGCGCCAAAGAGCCCGTCTGTGAGACTCTAGTCAACATGAAGCTCTCTGCGCCTCTCCTTCTAGCGCTGTGCCTCACCGTTTCCGGAATCACCCTCGCTCAGCAATCGCCCTCGCCCAGATCATCCGTTCCTTTTACCGACCCCGCGAACCTGGGAGGAGAGCGAGTCTCCGCCTCCAATGGTCACGAGCTTCCCATCGACCAGGGGGCCAACGGTCTTGCTCAACTCCTGCGCAAGCTCAATACCCGAGCCTCTCTGCTGCTGATCACCGCCCATCCGGATGACGAGGACGGCGGCATGCTCACCCTTTGCTCGCGCGGCCTGGGAGCGCGCGTGGCCACGCTCACCCTCAACCGCGGCGAAGGCGGCCAGAACTTCGTCACCAGCGACTTTGAAGACGCTCTCGGCCTCATTCGCACCCAGGAGTTGCTCAGCGCCGATCGCTACTTCGATGTGGACCAGATGTTCGGCGAAGAAGTTGACTTCGGGTTCTCCAAATCCATGCAGGAGTCCTTCCAGAAATGGGACCGCGAGCGTGTGCTCTATGACGTTGTCCGCGCCATCCGCATCTATCGTCCGCTGGTGATCGCCGCCGTCTTCGTTGGCAACGTCACTGACGGCCACGGCCAGCACCAGGTCTCCGGCGAGATCGCTCAGGAGGCATTCAAGGCCGCCGCTGACCCCAATGTCTTTCCCGACATGATCCGGCAAGGGATCCTTCCCTGGCAGGCGCTGAAGGTTTATGCTCGCGTCCCTTGGGCAAGGCTCACCAGCCAGGGCGTCTATGACTACGCCACCAATCAATACATCCCCGCTCGCTTCAGCAACTACGTCACCGGAGCGGTCATCACCTCCAAGCCCAGCGCAGACGTTCTGGTTCCAGAGGGCGACACCGATCCCATTTTGACCGACGCCAGCGCCGGCTTACCCTCCAGCCCAACGGCGAACCAGCCCATCAGCTACGCTCGGTTCGCCCGCATCGGACTTGCGCTTCAGCGGACACAAATCAGCCGGACCATGCGTCTGCCCGGCCCCGGCCGCTTCGACTCCCCATACCATCTCTATGGCTCCGTCCTTTGTGGCGCAGCCGCGGAGGTCCGCGTCTCGCTCCAGACCACTGCCGCACCGACGGCCAGGGTTCGCGGTCAGAACTCCACCACCCCCTGCATCCCGTCCACCGCGGCGCCGAACTCAGCTTCCAACGTCCAGAACGTAGCCGGCGTGCCCGGCGATCTCCTCACGCAAGCCAACTTCTTCACCGGCATCGACACCTCCCTCCAGGGCATGGCGACCCTGGCGCCGGATGCCCCGCCGCTCCTGAAACGCCGGCTAGCCGATCTGGCCAGGGAGGTTCAAACAGCCGCGACCGAGTTTGACCCCGAGGCCCCCGAAAAGACCGTTCCGCCGTTGACCAGCGCGCTGGTGACGACCAACGCCATGCTCCGACTGCTGTCCACCGCCACCATGGACCAACGGCACAAGGCTGATCTCCTGCACGAGCTACGCATCAAGCGCGTCCAGATCAACGACGCTCTGGTTCTCGCCCTGGGCCTCCATCTGGATGCCGTCGCCGCCTCCAGCAATCTGGTGCAAGGCTCCTCTCCGAAGATTGAGACCGAACTCTCCAAGTCCTCCAGCCTGCCGATCAACCTCCGCCGGATCATCATCGCCGGGGCCCAGCCCAACCAGGTCCAGACCCTCGTCAACCTTCCCGCTCAGCCGCTGGCCGCCGGCACGCTTGTGAAGAACAACTGGCAGATCCCCGCCAGTCATCTGGAGCAGATCACCCAACCCTACTTCTACCGAGACAGCATCGAACAAGCGGTCTACAAACTTCGCAACCCGGAACTGCGCAATGCGCCCCAGACACCTGCTCCCTTGACCGCATGGGCTTTTCTGGATGACGAGGGCGCCGAGATCAGCCTTGGCCGCATCGTGCACCATGGTCCGCAGCCAGTCTCGATCGTGCCCCCGGTGTCCATCGCCGGCACGCCGTCGGCCATGGTCCTTCCAACAGGCCAATCTACGGCGCAACTCACCGCAACTCTGCACACCGCCTACGCCACCTCAGCCAATATCAACCTGCAATCTCCAAAGAACTGGTCGATTCAGGCCAGGGCTGTTCCGGCTCCATCCGCTGCCAACACGCATTCCACAGAGTTCTTCCTCCATCCCACGGCTGCTTTCCACCAGCCGGCTCTGATGCGCCTCACCGCGCGGACCCCTGACGGTGGAACTTACCGTGAAGGGTACCGGCCCGTTGGCTACCCCGGTCTGATTTCTACCAATCTGTACACCCCTGCCACCACCCGCATCGTGCCGGTCCACCTCAAGCTCCCCGCGCGCCTACGGATCGCCTACCTGCCTGGCACCGGCGACTCGGTTCCCCAGGCCTTGGCCTCCATCGGCCTGGCGCCCACTCTCATCCGCGTCAGCGATCTCAACCTGGTTAAACTGGCCGGCTTCGACACGGTTATCCTGGGCGTCCGCGCCTACACCGCCCACCCTGACCTGCATGGCGCTCCCACGCAGGCTCTGCTGCAGTTCGCTGGCAAGGGGGGCAACGTCCTGGTCCAATACCAGACCTCTGACTTCAGCTCCGCCGACGCTCCCTACCCGCTCTGGCTGGGCCACGCCGAAAAGGTGGTGGTGGAAACCGATCCGGTTCAACTCATGGCGTCTTCCAACCCTCTGCTCAACACGCCCAACCCGATCAGTTCTGCTGACTTCGACCACTGGATAGAGGAGCGCGGCCACGGGTTTCTGGAAACCTGGGACCCACGCTATACGGCGCTCACGGAAACCCACGACCCGGGCGGCGACGGAATCGCCCCGCAGACCCCCCAGCTTGGCGGACTCATTACGGCATCCATCGGCCGGGGACGCTGGACCTACTGTGCCTACGCTCTCTACCGCCAGCTCCCCGAAGCAGTTCCCGGAGCCTTCCGGCTCTACGTTAACTTGATTACGCCTCCCGGCCGGTAAAGATCCTTCCGAACAGGCATCTCGGAACCTGAACCTGCGAGGGCGCCTTCCGCAGGGAAGACGCGGCTGCAAGCCCTCTTCGGGATACGCATCGACGCTGAGCATTTGTCCGGCCCGATCGCCGAAGCCGAACTCCATGCAGAAAACCGAACGGCCTCCCGAAGGAGGCCGTCTTGTCTGTTCCCTGTTCAGCCCCAAACTAATTCGTGCGCCGGCGGTAATGGTGTACCGGCTTGGGAAGCTGAATATACGAGTTCGACATGGTGATCATCAACGGCTTCTGTGTATAGGAATCATAGGTTCCGTTGATGGTGATGGTGTCTCCCACGCTGGGCAGCGTCTTCAGCGGTGTCTTCATGTTGAACGTAAAGTCAGCCGTCTTGCTCTGCACCGCATCGTCGGAGACGGCGACCTGAATTGCATCCGGCGTAGCCGAGATTACCGTAACTCCGGGCAGTTGCACCTCTTTGCCTTTTACCGCATCAAAGACCTTCTCCGCATCTGCGGGCGTTCCATTCTGGAGCACAAACTCGCGGTCGCTGATCGCCAGCGTCGCCAGGTCGGGCGTGGTGTTGATCAGGTTGGTAATCACATCTTC
>JAKART010000132.1 GCA_021819255.1 Acidobacteriota bacterium | reverse complement strand
TTCAGGCTCCCGTGTTGCTGCAAGAGACGCTGCAACTACGCTCCCATCCCGGCATTCTCGTCGCCGGACAACTCTCCGGCGTGGAGGGCTATACGGAGTCCATCGCCAGTGGCCTGCTGGCGGGCCGATTTGCCGCCGCGCTCGCCCATGGAACCCGGCCTGTCCCGGCGCCGCGGCTCACCGCCAACGGATCGCTCACCCATTACATCACCCACGCGGAGGCCAAAAGGTTCCAGCCGGCCAACATCACCTTTGACCTGTTGCCCCCGCTCGAAGAGGAACTTCGCCGCAGGGTTCGCGACAAGAAGGAACGCCACAGAATCCAGTGCGAGCGAGCGCTCGCCGCCTGGGAGCAGTGGCTTGCAGCAACGGCACTGCACCCCCGATGATCTTTGCTTCCCCTACTCCGTCTGTCTCTTGTTTCTCGGCTTCAGCTTGAACCAGATCGGGCTGCCGATGAATTTGAAAGTCCTGCGAATCTCGTTGGCCAGAAAACGCTCATAGCTGAAGTGCAGCTTTCCGCCGCGGTCCGTGAACAGGACAAAGGTCGGAGGCGCCACTGCGGCCTGGGTCATGTAATAGATCTTCACCCGCCTCTTCAGCGGCACGCTGGCGCGCTGGAAGTCGATTCTCTCCAGGAAGCGATTCATCGCGCCCGTGGAGACGCGCTTGCGCCGCTCCCGAGCCACCAGCTCCACCTTCTTGAAAACCTCTTCAATCCCTTTGGACTCCGCGGCTGAAACAAACACGACCGGAGCGTACTCCAAAAACTTCAGCGCATCCCGCACCTGCTGCTCGTAAATCTTCCTGTCCGCCACGGGCTTGCCGTCCAGCAGCCGCTTGTCATCCGGCCCCGCCTTGGTCATCAGGTCCCACTTGTTCACCACAACCACGACGCTGCGTCCACTCTCATGCGCGTATCCGCCGATGTTGGCGTCGGCTGCGGTCACTCCTTCGCCGGCATCGATCAGCAGTAGCGCCACATCGGCTGACTCCAGATGCTTGCGGCTCATGATCACTGATAGCTTCTCAGCCATCAGCCGGGTCTTGCCCTTGCGGCGGATGCCGGCTGTATCGATGAAGCGGAAGCTGTGTCCATCCCGCTCAACCACCTCATCCACGGCGTCGCGCGTGGTTCCCGCAATCGGAGAGACGATCGCCCGCTCACTGCCGGTGAGCGCGTTCAACAGCGTGCTCTTGCCCACATTCGGCCGGCCAATGATGGCGATCTTCGTCTCCCGCGCCTGGTGCTCGCCGTGCGAGCGTAGCCTCCGTTCAGGAGGTTGAACCGGATCCGAACCGGACGCCGGGCCGGAGGCGTCAACCTGCTCCAGCGGCATCCGCTCAGCAGGCCCCTCCTGAGCGCCGGGCCGCGGGTCTCCTCCCCCGTCCATGTCCTCTTCGGCCTCTTCTTCCTGCCCTTCCAACCGCTCCTCCGGCTCCTCAGCCACGAACTCCGGAGGCAGCGCTGCCCAAACCTCGTCCAGCAGATCGCCGATGCCCGTGCCGTGTTCCGCGGAGATGGGGCAGACGTTGCCGAAGCCCAGGCTGCGAAAGTTCTCCGCCGCGGCATACATCTCAGCGGTATCCATCTTGTTGACAGCTAGAAACACCGGCTTGCCGCCCAGCAGGAGCAGACGCGCCAGATCCACGTCCGGCGCGGCAAGCTCAGTGCGGCCGTCGATCACCATGATGATCGCGTCGGCCTCTTCCAGTCCCGCCTTGGCCTGGCGAAAGATCTCGGCTGGAATCAGCTCCCTGTCATCCGGAACCACGCCACCGGTATCCACCAGCCGCACCTTGCGTCCGGCCCACTCCACCTCACCGTAGATGCGGTCCCGCGTAATGCCCGGCTCATCGCCGACAATCGATCGCCGCGTCCCGGTCAGCCGATTGAACAACGTCGACTTGCCCACGTTGGGCCGGCCACAGATGGCCACCAACGGCATCCGCGCCGGTTCGCGATGGCTGCTCTCCGTGGCCACTGTCAACTGCTCGGCCTGCGCCTCCGCCTCCCGCCACTGGCGCGCTTCGCTGCCGTCCAGCACCTCGTGCGGCTCTCGCCTGACGCCGCTTCTCCGGTCCCACTCGCGTCCGGCACCCGCACGCTCGGCAAAATCCTCGCGTTCCCGCATCACCACCTTGCGCTCCCGCGCTGGGCTTCTGGTTGGCGTTCGGGCTGCCTTCTCCGCCGCAGCCTTCTTGGTGGCAATCTGTTGGCGTCTCTTGGGAGAAGCCTCTGCGCCGGCGGCCGTCCCACGGCTGCCCGGCGTCTTGCCCAGGCGCGGCCGAGTGCTCGCCTGCCGGTGCTTCTTGCCCATGCGCTTCTTCTGTTCGCGTCTTGGCGCCATACCCGATCTCCTTCTCTCGCGCATCCAGGGCGCCGTCTTCAAGCAATCACAGAGCGCGGTCTTCCTTCAATTATAGGAACGGAACGCAGCCGGCCTCCGTCTCCCCTCATCCATCCCTCGTCCTCGGCTTCCAGCGGCCCTCGCGGGAAGGCTCCTCCCAGGCAGACAGCGCGCCGCGAAGAAACGGCGATTATCATCAACCTAGCCCGATGTCTCACGCGCTCCCATCTTCGCTGGCCGATGTTGCCGAAGTCCATCGCAAGCTACCCTCCTTGCATGAGTTTTTTCATCCCGGGGGCCTGCTGGCCGGCTCTTCGCTGGCCTTTGAACACCGGCCAGGCCAGTACACGATGGCGCGAGAGATCGAAAGATGCCTGGCCCGGCATCGTCACCTGATCGTCGAGGCAGGCACTGGAACCGGCAAGACTCTGGCCTATCTTCTGCCGGCCTTGCGACGCGCCCGAGAGCACCAGCAGCGCATCATCATCTCCACAGGCACCAAGAACCTCCAGGAGCAGCTCTTCTTCAAAGACGTGCCCTTTCTGGAAACGCTGCTCGGCCCGCTCCGTGTCTGCTACATGAAAGGCCGCGCCAACTATATCTGCAAGCAGAAGCTCTATGCTTTGCGCGATAACCCTCTGCTCACCGGCCTGGAAGAGATCTCCCACTTCCACTCCATCTTGCAGTGGGAGCGAAGCACCGAAACCGGCGACCGCGCTGAGATCGATGGCCTCCCTGAAGACTCCGCTCTGTGGCACAAGCTGGATGCGCGCAGCGAGGCATGTCTGGGCCAGAGCTGCCCCAACTGGGATCCGTGCTTCATCACTTCCATGCGCCGCAAGGCCCTGGAGTCCGAGATCGTGATCGTCAATCACCACCTCTTTTTCGCCGATCTCTCCATCAAGCAACAGGCCGCCGGCGCTCCCGACGCAGGCATCCTCCCCGAGGCCGCAGCCGTCATCTTCGATGAGGCGCACGAACTGGAAGATGTCGCGAGCCAGTACTTCGGGATCGCCCTGAGCAACGCCCGCTTTGACGAACTCTCGCGGGACACAGAGACCTTCCTGCGCTCCAAAGGCGTCAGCACCAGCGCCATCGAGAGCGCTACGCAGAGCATCCGCGAGCGATCCCGGCTGTTCTTCGCCTCCCTGCCTACCGGCTCCTCCGAGCTGGGGCGTCTGGAGTTCACGGACCGAGCCGGCTTTCTGGAAGACCGCGGAGACGCCTATCTGGGAGCGTTCAACGCCCTGCTGCGGCTGGAAGGCGAGCTCGAACGCCTGCGCGATGTAGAAGAGGCCCCCGGACTGCGCAAACGCGCTGCGGATATCCGCAGCCATCTCAAGTTTTTGCTCGAATCAACCGATCCGAATACGGTCTTCTGGATCGAACGCCGCGCCGGCAGCGGACTGCGCAACGCCGCCCGCGCCCGGCCCGGCGCAGCCTCCGCTCCTCCGCAGGCCTTCAGCACGCATCTGCTGGCCACTCCCATCGACGTCTCCACGCTGCTCTCCGAGACGCTCTTCACCCGTTATCCCAGCGTGATCCTCACCTCGGCTACCCTGGCCGTCGCCGCTCCTGACTCTGAAGCGGCGACGGAGGCTGACGCTGCCGCCGGCGACGCATCCACAGACCTGGATGGCCCGCCCCCGGCATCCGGCGGCGGATCCGGTCTCGCGGAGGCCACGGCGCCCGCGCCGGAGACCAGAGCCGGAAAGCCAGGCTTCGCCCACCTCAAGCGCCGCCTCGGCATTCCTTCGCCCCGGGAGCTGGTCATCGCCAGCCACTTCGACTACTCCCGCCAGGCGCTGCTCTATCTGCCCCCGGGCATGCCTCAGCCCCAGGCTCCCAACTTTCTCCTGCAGGCTGCGGAGAAGATTCGCCGCGTTCTGGAGATCACACAAGGGCGCGCCTTCTGTCTCTTCACCAGCCACGCCCAGATGCGCAACCTTTATGAAAGCCTGTTGCCCCAACTGTCCTTCCCTTTGCTCCTGCAAGGTTCCTCGGCGCGCCATCTCCTGCTCCAGCAGTTTCGCGAGACCCCCAACGCCGTCCTCTTCGGAACCAGCTCCTTCTGGCAGGGGATCGACGTCCAGGGCGAGCAACTGAGCTGCGTCATCATCGACAAGCTCCCCTTCGCCGTACCCACCGATCCCGTGATGAAGGCGCGCAGCGAGGCGATCCAGGCGGCCGGCGGCAACGCCTTCCAGGAGCTTCAGGTTCCCCAGGCGGTCATCGCTCTCAAGCAGGGATTTGGCCGCCTGATCCGCTCTCTCGGCGATCGCGGCGTCCTTATGCTCCTCGACCCGCGCATCCGCACCGCCCGCTACGGCCCCATCTTCCTGGATTCGTTGCCGCCGTACGCGCGCACCCAGGAGATCGCCGAGGTCGAGCGCTTCTTCGCCTCCGGCGCCGCGTCAGAGTCTTCAGACAAGAGCGCCGCCCCGGAACCGGCGCTGTAAATCCTCCGCCTCGCTGCACCCCTTCTTCAGGCAAGCTCCCGCTGCGGGCCGCCGCGCCACGCTTCCATGCACAGTCCCTCTGCGCGGCGATCTTTCTCGGCCTGCGACGCGGGTCAAACCGGCCTCCCAGCGGCTCATTTATCCTTGAGGCAGGAACTTGGACCCAGGCCGATGGGACGCAACCTTTACATCCTCGCCGCCACGCTCGCCGGGCTTTCGCTGCTCTCCATCGTGCTCTCTTTCACCAACGTGGCCCAGCAGCCGGGCTCTCCCGGAGACGCCGCCCTGTGGCGAACCACCAGCATCGCCCTGATCTGCCTGGCGCTGATCCTGGCGTTGCTCGGCATCCTCAGCGCGCTCTTCGAGCAGGCCGAACGCCGTTTCCAACGAGAGCGCGAAGAAAAGCGCCGCCGCCGCGCGCGATAGCCCGGCGCACGCGGACGCCCCGCCGGCAAACAGCCGCGACTGAGCCGGTAAAATGGAAGATGGCGCAAAGCGTCCGCTGATTGGAGCTCTACCCATCATGTTTGAAGTCACGGTACAGGCCGGATTCTCCTCAGGCCACTACCTCCGCAACTACCACGGAAAGTGCGAGAACCCGCACGGCCACAACTATCGCGTGCTGGTCACGCTGGTTGGTGAAGAACTGGACGAAGCCGGCCTCCTGCTGGACTTCAAACTCCTTAAGCACGTCTTGCGTCCTACCGTCGAATATCTCGATCACCAGATGATCAATGATCTGGAGCCCTTCACCACCCTCAACCCATCGGCGGAAAATCTCGCTCGTTATTTCTATGACAAGACAGCGGGGCAGATGATGGAGATGACCTCCGGGCGCGTGCGAGTCAAAGACTGCACGCTCTACGAGACTGATACCAGCTTTGCGCGCTACTACGAGTCGCTGGACGGCATCGCCCCAGCGGGGACGTAACATGCGCTTAATTGAGATCTACAAATCCGTCCAGGGAGAGAGCTCTTTTGCCGGACTGCCCTGCATCTTTGTCCGTCTGGCCGGCTGCAACCTGCGCTGCGCCTGGTGTGACTCCGAGTACACCTTCGGCGCGGGCGAAGCCTTCTCTTCCGCCGAGATTCTGGCCCGCATTGAGGCCCTGGCGCCCTGCCGCCTGATTGAGTTCACGGGCGGAGAGCCCCTGCTCCAGGCCCGCGAGCTGCTGCCACTCCTGGACGAGCTTTTGACCCGTGAGTACACTCTGCTGATCGAGACCAGCGGAGAGCGGCTACTGGCCGATCTGCCGTCGGCCGTTCACAAGATTGTGGATGTCAAATGCCCCGGGGCCGGCGCAGCCGCCAACAGCTTTCGCATCGAGAATCTGGCATCCCTCACTCTCAACGACGAGGTAAAGTTCGTCCTGACCAGCCGAGCTGACTACGAGTTCGCCCGCCAGTTCATCCAGACCCACAACCTCGCCAGCCATTGTGGTCAGATCCTGCTCTCTCCGGCGTTTCTGAAGAACCCAAGCGAAGAACGCTCGACAGCGAACTGCGCTCTGGATCCGCGCCTGGTGGTGGAGTGGATGCTCGCCGACGGACTTCCCGCCCGCTTGAGCCTGCAGATTCACAAGTACATCTGGGAGCCGCTGCGCAAGGGCGTGTAACAGGCGCGGCGCAAGCGCCGCCCCGGCGCAGCCTCCTGGCCCGGCGCGAGCTGCGCTGATCTCGACGACAATCCCTCACAATAAGTTCACGGACCCCTGAAAGCGAAACTTCGGCGGCTCA
>JAKART010000131.1 GCA_021819255.1 Acidobacteriota bacterium | reverse complement strand
ACGGCCTTTTCCTCCGGCCAGGGATGGAAATGCGCCAAGTAGCCGCTCAGCTTGCGCTCATTCACACGAAAGTCCAGGCTTTCAAAGTGCCATGGAGCGGAAGCGGCCTTTGGGTCCGAAGGGAATAGCATACGTTCGTTGCGCCGCACCAACGACACAACATGACGCTTCCTCGGGTCGCTGAAAAAATAGTCCAGGCCAACACCAAAGACCAGAGCGATCCTGGTCAGCGTGGGCAGTGTCGGCACCAACCGCCCATTCTCCAGCCGCGACAGCATAGCGGCAGAAAACCCCGTGTGCTCCGCCAACTGAGCCAGTCCCATGTTCCGGCGCAGACGCAGGGTACGCAGTTTGTCGGCAATCGCATAGGGACGAAGAGACTCCTGGACGATTCCCGCGTCCGTAGTCTTGCCGCTCGCCTTCGGCTCCGCAACAGAGGTTTTGACTTGCTTGCCGGGCATACCTCAATGTACGGCCGACCTTTACTGTCAATCAAGTGGAGTTGCCGTCTGAGTAAGGCCGTCCGGAGACCTCACGGACATTCGAGCTTAGCCGCTGATCGTAAGGATGCGCACTTCCTGTCCCGTCAGGTCTTTATCATCGGTTTCAAAATCTCCCTACCGGCAAGTCCTATTCGGCAGAGGCCCTCCTCGACCGCAGACGCGGATGGGAACCCCCGAGACGGGGGTCAAGCTCGTAAAAAGTTGTATCGAAGAACGTTATGGCTTTCTGCTCATAAAAGGCAACACCCAAGCTACCGTCTGCGTTTTTCGCCTTGACATTTCCTCTTACTCTCGATTTTAAGAGAGTGCTCTATCAGCCATATCCACCCCCTCCCGAATGGCAAGCTGCGTCTGGCGCTGCTGTCTCCGCTGGCTGGGGTGGAAGCAGCCGAGTTCACCTGGCTGCGCGCCCAAGACCGGCGCTACGGACGGCAATCTGGGCGCGCAGCTCCTCAAGCTGGAGAAGGCCGGCTACGTTGCCGTTGCCAAGAGCTTCGTCCAGCGCAAGCCACAGACGCTATACCGGGTCGCCGACGCCGGCCGCACCGCGCGGACGGAGTATGTCCGAGCTCTCCGCCAACTTCTCGGCTCAGTCATCTCCTGATGGGCTCACGGCCTGCGTCGGGATACAAGCCGTGAACTTGGAGTCTTCTACCGCAGGATAGGGCGACTCCGTCCGCAGCGTTGCGCAGAGAAGGCCCAGGCAGGAACCGATCCGCGACCCTCCCCAGGTTTTTATGCCTGCGGTTTGGGAGTGAACAGGAGAAAGTTCTCCGCGCAGGCCCCCCAGTTCCGGAGCAGCCTTTCTCCCAGCTTGCTGGCGGAGAGACGCACATGCTCTTGGAGCAGCTCACGCAGCGCCAGTTGCTCTGCCGCTGGGGCCTCCGCAAAGGGCTGAGCCTCCAAAAACTCGGTATGGTACTGCGTTTCGGCAATCATCGTCCGCCGGGCATCATAGACCCAAGCCAGTCCACCCGTCATCCCAGCGCCAAAGTTGATGCCCACGCCGCCCAGGATCGCCACCATCCCGCCGGTCATGTACTCGCAGGCGTGATCTCCTACGCCCTCCACCACCGCAGTTGCCCCTGAGTTCCGCACGCCGAACCGCTCACCTGCCCTTCCTGCGGCAAAAAGGCGTCCGGAGGTCGCGCCGTACAAGGCCACGTTGCCCAGCAGCACATGCTCTTCGCTGTGCTCGGCGGCGCTGCCCACGGCGCGCAGAATCAGGTCGGCTCCGGAGAGCCCCTTGCCCACAAAGTCGTTGGCTTGTCCGGTCAGAATCAACTTCATCCCCTGAACGGCAAACGCTCCGAAGGACTGCCCCGCAATTCCTTCCAGGTCGAAGGTGACGTCCACATCCTGCAGCTCCCCTTTGGCCCGCCGCGAGGAGATCTCTCCCGCCAGCCTGGCGCCCACCGACCGGTGCTCATTGCAGATGCTGCTGCGCACAGAAAACGGCCCGCCCCGCGCCGCGGAGGCCAGAGCAGCCTCCGTCCATGGGTCGTCCAGAGGATGATCTTCGCCCGGGCGCTCATTGCGCGCGCCCATCCACCGCGTGGGCCCGTGGCCCTGATCGGAGAGCATGGGCGTCAGATCGAGATTGCCGTCAAATCGCACCTGCTCCAGCAGGTCAACGCGCCCGATGGCAGCCTCCAGGCTGGATAGCCCGTAACGGGCCAGCAGATGGCGCAACGACTCCGCGAGCTGGCGGAAGTACGTCACGATATGTTCCGGCTTTCCGCGGAACCTGGCGCGCAGCTCCGGCCGCTGGGTGGCAATCCCGGTAGGGCAGGTATTGAGATGGCACTGCCTGGCCATATCGCAGCCCATGGCCACCAGCACCGCGGTGCCGAAGGCGTATTCATCGGCGCCCAGCAACGCGGCCACCAGCACATCCCGAGCCGTGGCGATGCCGCCATCCGTGCGCAGCCGAACCCGCTCCCGCATGCCCGTGCTGCGCAACTGCTGCTGCGCTTCAGAGAGGCCCAGCTCCCACGGATTGCCCGCGTACTTGATGCTGGAAAGCGCCGCCGCTCCGGTTCCGCCAGTGTTTCCGGCTATCACAATGTAGTCCGCATAGGCCTTGGCGACGCCGGCAGCCACCGTTCCCACACCCAAGCCGGAGACCAGCTTGACTCCGATTCCAGCCCGGGGATTCACCCGTTTCAGGTCGTAGATCAACTGCGCCAGATCCTCAATGGAGTAAATATCGTGGTGCGGCGGAGGGGAGATCAGCGCGACGCCGGGCTGCGCATGACGCAAACGCGCAATCAGCCCGGAGACCTTGTGCCCGGGCAGTTGCCCGCCCTCGCCGGGCTTGGCTCCCTGGGCCACCTTGATCTCAATCTCCTCGGCGTGCGCCAGGTACTCGGCCGTCACGCCAAAGCGCCCAGAGGCGATCTGTTTCACTTTATTGTTGAGCGAGCGATGCGCCACGGGCGCAGATATCGGCTCAGCCAACGCCGCCACGCCTCCCTGGCCGCTCAGGCGCGCCGCCATTTGGCTCCCGCCCGTGTCAAGCGCCGGATGCGTCACCGGGCGGGTCGCAGCAACGCGATAGACATCCGGATCCTCACCGCCTTCGCCGGTATTGGAGCGCGCTCCCAGCGAGTTCATCGCCTGGGTAATCGTCTGGTGGGCCTCGGGGCTGATCGAGCCCAGGGACATGGCGCTGGCGACAAAGCGCCGGCAGAGGCTATCGCCGGCCTCCACCTCCTCGAGGGGAAGTTCGGGGCCCGCCGGCCGCACCTCCAGCAGATCGCGCAAGGAACCAGCGTCGCCGGCATCCATGCTGCGGTTGAAGACCGCAAAGGCTGCCGGAGCATCCGTAGCGGCAGAAACACCGCGGGCGCTGCCTACCACGGTCTGCAAAGCCTTCACGGTCGGTGGTTGCCAACGGTGCGACTCAGCGGCCTCATCCTTGCGGAACCGCACCCATCCATAATCAGGAAGACTCTCAGCCTCCGCGGCGCCGCTTGCCCCTTTTCCGGGCAGATCCGCAGGGCTGGATTGCCAGCTTGAACGCAGGCGCCGGTCCAACTCCGCAAATCCGATTCCTGACAGCGGCGCCGGCGTATTCGTAAAGCAACGATCGACCACGCTGGAATGCAGGCCAAGAATGTCGAACAGATGGGCGCCCCGATAACTATCCACCACGGAGATCCCCATCTTGGACATCACCTTCGCCAGGCCGGCATCCAGCGCCTTCAGCATCATCTTTTCGCCGTCCACGCCCTCCGGCTGCAGCGCTCGCGCCGTCTGCAGCGCCAGCCACGGACAGACGGCTCCGGCGCCGTAACCAATCAGGACCGCGGTGTGGTGAACGTCTCGACAATCCCCTGCCTCCACGGCCATTCCACACAAGGTGCGCAATCCGGCAGCCACCAGACCCTGGTGGACCACGCCAGTCGCCATCGCCATGGGAATCGGCAAACGGCTCGCACTGGCGCCGCGGTCGGTCAACAGCAGCAGCCGGACCCCTCCCAGCACCATCTCCACGGCGCGTCCGCAAAGGTCATCAATCGCCTCTTCCAGAGTCTTCTCTGGCGAATAAAGACAGGGCAGCTCTTCCAGACGAAGCACCTCGCGGTGCGGATAGATGCCCGCGCGCAGCGCCGCCATCTGCCCCAGGGAGAGAAACGGCGAGCTGAGAGAGATGCCGGGTAACGGTTCATTCTTCTCCAGCAGATGAGCCCATGGACCCAGACGCGTCGAGAGCGAGACCACAATGGCCTCGCGCAGCGGATCGATCGCCGGATTCGTGACCTGCGCAAAGCGCTGGCGGAAGAAGGCATACAGCGGACGCGGGCTACGGGCCAGGAAGGCCAGCGGCGTGTCGTCACCCATGGACCAGACAGGATCCTTCCCTGCCGCGGCCATCGGTTGCAGAATCATCTTCACATCTTCCTTGGTGTAGCCAAACCCGCGCTGAAAGGCTTCCAGATCCATCCCCGAAGCGGGCTCCTCAACCGGCAACAGCGGCGTGCCTTCAATCAGTGAAGCGTAAGTTGCCTTGGCGTCAAAGGCATCCAGCATCTCATCGTTGTGGTAGATCCTGTGCTCCTCGGTATCCACGCCGATCATTTGTCCTGGCCCCAGCCGGCCGCTCTCAATCACCGTAGCCGGATCCAGATCCACCAGACCAATCTCACTGCCCGCCACCACCAGGCCGTCGCTGGTAATCGCGTAACGGCACGGCCGCAGGCCATTGCGATCCAGAGCGGCGCCTACCACGACTCCGTCGCTGTAGGCTATGGCAGCCGGGCCATCCCAGGGCTCCGTGCAGCCCGCATGGTACTGGAGGAAGGGGCTGGGGCGGCGGACCAGCGCCGGCGGCAACAGCATCCTGACCGCCTCCGAGATCGTCCGCCCATTCTGGCTGATCAACTCCACCGTCTCATCCAGGCTGTTGGAGTCGGTTCCATCTTTGGTCAGCACGGGCTTGCACTCCACCGGCAAGGTGGAGTCCCGGGCGGCCATCCGGGCGCGATTTCCCCATACTGTGTTGATCTCGCCGTTGTGGCCCAGCTTGCGGCCGGGCTGCGCCCGATGCCAAGCCGGCGTCGTATTGGTGGCATATCGCTGATGAAAGACGGCGAAGTGGGTCACAAACTCCACAGAGGCAAGATCGGGATAAAACTCCGGCAGAAGCCGTCCCAGGCACATTGCCTTGTAGACAACCGTCCGGCTGGACAAGGAGCAGACATAGCCGGTGACGTCGCCCAGTTCCACGGCGCGCTCGAACTGCTTGCGGGCCAGGTACAGCCTGCGCTCCATGGGATCAGCGTCGCGGGCCCCTCCATCCCCCACCAGTACCTGGCGAATCTTCGGCATGGTGCTGAGCGCAATCCGGCCCAGGATCTCCGGCCGGGTGGGAACCTCTCTCCATGCCAACACCCGCAGTTGCTGTGAGGCAAGACACCTCTCCAGCACGCCATCGGCGCGGCTCTCCTCCTGCGGCCAGAAGACCATGCCCACACCCAGCGTCTCGCCGTCCCGCATCTCGACTCCCGTGGAGCGCAACAGAAGCCGGCGCGGGGGCGCGGTCATCAATCCGATGCCATCGCTGCTCAGGCCATCCGCCGCCACCGCCCCGCGATGCTCCAGGCGGGAGAGAGCGGTGAGAGCGTGCCGCAGGATCTGATGGTTCGATTCTCCCTGTGCGGATGCAACAAATCCCACTCCGCAGGAGTCGTGTTCGAAGCGTGGATCCAAGAGCGAGACGCCAGACTCGACGGCCGCCCCCCCGCTTGCAAACCCCTGCCGGGAGCCTTCCCCTCCGGATCTTTGCCGGGCCGCTCCGGCTTGCCCGGCCTGCGCTCTCTGCACTTCCGTGATGCCCATAGTTCAATATACTTCCGTTTCTGCACTGGCGTTTTTCGTCGTATAACATCGTTCGACACTTTTCTCCGGATGGAGCCTGACCTACCCGCTTCCGATCCGGGATAGAGGAGTTGCAGGAAAGCTGCAATCTAAAAATGAGCCACGGAGAGGATCGATCCATCGAACGATGGATCGCAGTTTCCCTCCTGCCCGCACCTCTCCGGCGAATCTTTCACTCGGCTTGACAGCACGTCCATGTATATTTATACATGGTTTATGTATTTTTATACTAACAGCGTGACGCGCCGGGCGTCACGTTTTTTCGTGTTTGCAGAACCGCTCTTGGCTCGTTGGTAGGGTATGAAAACTCAGCGACATCAGGCAATTCGCGAGCTCCTGGCGACTTCCACGGTCACCAATCAGGATGATCTGCGGCGCAAGCTGGCGGGACGCGGCATTCATGTGACCCAGGCAACGCTCTCTCGCGACATCCGACAGTTGAAGTTTTTGAAGGGACCCACCGGGTATGCCCTGCCGGTGACCGACGGAGAAGATGAGCTTCCCGACATTGCCGACGTTTTGAAGGACTTCGGCCTGGAGATACGCCAGGCGCAGAATCTGCTCATCCTGCTGACCACCATGGGCGGAGCCCAGCCGGTGGCAGCCAGCATCGATGCTCAGGATTGGAGTGAGGTGGTAGGCACGCTTGCGGGAGATAACACCATTTTGATCATCTGC
>JAKART010000130.1 GCA_021819255.1 Acidobacteriota bacterium | reverse complement strand
AGGAAAACGCCACTGAACGCCCGCTTCCGTACACCCATCATCAGGGAAAATGGTCTAGAGCCCGCCGGCAGGGATCCGATTCGACCTTCTTCCTATGCGCTTCATCTTCTATATCGCCGCTGCCCTGCTGGTTCTTCCGGCGACCCGGACGCCGGCGCAGATTACCAGCTCGGACAAGCTGATCGCGCCTCCGCCCCGCAACCCCGCGCAGCAGCAGAGACTCCGTCCCGCTGAGAACTCCTCCGGAGCGCTTCAGTGGCTGTGGCAGTACACCCGTCCGGAGCCCCTGGGCGAGGCTGCCAACCTGCGCGTCGATGCCCGCTTCCAGGCCTTTCTGCAGAGCGCCTTTCCCCAGCCCCAATCCATGTGGGGACCGCCCGGCTCGCAGGAACCCCTGGCCACCGTCATTCCGCTCTTCCTCACCCAGCACGGCCAGGTCACAGCGGCGGACAACCGCTATATCGCCATGGATGGCTGCGTCCCCCACTTCTGTGCCGCCTCCGGCCTGCTCTGGATCGATCTCGGCACGCCCCATCCGCTCTCGGTCTTCGCAGCGGTCAACTGGGATCCCAACGCTCACAGCACGGAACAGTCCCAGGCCAACTACAACCTGTGGCTCTTCGCCTCCCGTCCGATCTCGCCGGATGCCCTGCCCTTTGCGCTGACCGAGGCCATCGCTCACTGGAACATCCGTCTGGCCGCCTCGCACCGTCTGGTCCCACACATCCAGCACGCGCTGCTGGTGGAGCCCGACGGCCGCTTCTTCCCTCTCCACCCGGACCGGATCGGCGCCAACGTGATTGCGCCCCAACCGGAAACCTCCACCTCTCAACCGAACCCCACCCTCCCATCAGGCAGATAGCGAACCACTATGAGCAAATCATCTCCCCGCACCATGTTTGAGAAGGTCTGGCAGCAGCACGTGGTCACCGAGCCCGCCGGCGAACCCACCATCCTGTACATCGACCTGCAACTCGTCCATGAGGTCACCAGTCCACAGGCCTTCGAGGGGCTGCGTCTCAGCGGTCGTCCCCTGCGTCACCCGGAGCGCCACGTCGCCACCGTCGACCACAACGTCCCTACCACCTCCGTCGCCGACCGCCTGGTGATCGCCGACCAGATCGCCAACGCCCAGGTCAGCGCCCTGCGTAAGAACTGCGCCGACTTCGGCATCGAGCTGTTCGATGTGCAGGATGCGGATCAGGGCATCGTCCATATGATCGGACCCGAGCTGGGCCTCACCAAGCCGGGCATGACCATTGTGTGCGGCGACAGCCACACCAGCACCCATGGCGCCTTTGGCGCCCTCGCCTTCGGCATCGGCACCAGCGAGGTGGAGCATGTGATGGCCACCCAGACACTGCCTCAGTCCAAGCCCAAATCCTTCCTGATTCAGGTGGAAGGCGGACCCAACGGCTCTCTTCCTGCCGGCGTCACGGCCAAGGACATCATCCTGGAGATCATCGGCCGCATCGGCACCGACGGCGCCACCGGTTACGTCATCGAGTACGCCGGCTCGGCCATCCGCGCGCTCTCCATGGAGGGCCGCATGACCGTCTGCAACATGAGCATTGAAGCAGGCGCCCGCGCCGGCATGATCGCCCCCGATGAGACCACCTTCGCTTATCTCAACGGCCACCGATTCTCGCCCAAAGGCGCGGCCTGGGATGAGTCCGTCGCTCACTGGCGCTCGCTGGTCACGGATCCCGGCGCCAGCTACGACCGCGAGCTGCACATTGACGCCACCAGGCTGGCTCCCTCTGTCACCTGGGGAACCTCCCCCGGCATGGTCACCTCCATCGATGCCTCGGTTCCCAGCCTCGACCAGGCGCGCACCGAGGCAGACCAGAAGTCCTTCAGCCGCGCCTACGAGTACATGGGTCTCCGGCCCGGAACGCCCATTCAGGAGATCAAGGTGGACGCCGTCTTCCTCGGCTCCTGCACCAATGGGCGTATTGAAGATCTGCGCGCCGCGGCCAAGGTGGTCAACGGCTATCACGTGGCCGGCGCGGTTCGCGCCATGGTGGTCCCGGGTTCCCAGGCGGTCAAGCGCCAGGCGGAAGCCGAGGGGCTGGACCGCATCTTCAAATCCGCCGGCTTCGAGTGGCGCGAGCCCGGCTGTTCGATGTGCCTGGGCATGAATCCTGACATTCTCTCTCCCGGAGAACGCTGCGCCTCCACCTCCAACCGCAACTTCGAGGGACGCCAGGGCCGCGGAGGGCGCACGCACCTGCTCTCGCCCGCCATGGCCGCCGCCGCCGCCATCACCGGCCACTTCACCGACGTACGGACCTGGAACTTCAAAGCCTGAAACTTCAGACTCCAGAGAGGTATTCAACCTTCAGATAACTTCCAGCCTGAACGTTCAAAGCCCGATCGAATCCCCAGAGAACTGAGAGCGAATATGCAATCCATCAAAATCCTCACCTCGACGGCCGCGCCCCTGCCGCTGCCCAACATCGACACCGACCAGATCATCCCCAAGCAGTTCCTCAAGCGCATCGAGCGCACCGGCTACGAAGACTTCCTCTTCTACGACTGGCGGCGCATCCAGGAAGGGCCGGATGCCGGCAAACCCGACCCCGGTTTCGTGCTCAACAAGCCCGATTACAGCGGCGCGCAGATCCTGCTCGCGGAGCGCAACTTCGGCTGCGGATCCTCCCGCGAGCACGCTGCCTGGGCCATTGCTCAGTTTGGCTTCCGCGCCGTCATCGCCCCCTCCTTCGCGGATATCTTCTTCTCCAACGCCGGCAAGAACGGCATCATTCTGGCTGCGCTCAGCGAAGCTGAGGTGCAAACCCTCCTGCAGCGCTCCACCGCCAATCCCAAACACCGCATCACCATCAACCTTGAGGCCCAGACCGTCAGCGACGATCAAGGCTTCCTCGCCAACTTCCCCATCGACCCGTTCCGCAAGCACTGCCTGTTGAACGGCCTGGACGACATCGGCCTGACCCTGCTGCATGAGGACAAGCTCAACGCCTTCGAGTCCCAGCGCCGGCATGCATTCTGGCTTGACCCGAAGCCGCAGAACGCTTGAACCGGCCGGGATGGCGCTCTGCCGCTTGTGGCGGCGCCGTCCCGGCAAGCCCCCGTCGCCCGCTCCTTCCCGGGGCGTCCAGAGAACGTACTCCAGAGAACGTGCTTCAGAGAACGAATTTTAGAGGGAACATGACCACCACCGGTAAAACCCACTCCAATATCCTCACCGAGGGCCCCCACCGCGCCGGAGCCCGAGCCATGCTTCGCGGGGTCGGCTTCTCCCCGGAGGATCTGCGCAAACCCATCATCGGCATCGCCAACACCTGGACCGAGATCGGGCCCTGCAACTTTCACCTGCGCGAGATCGCTGAAGCCGTCAAGCAGGGCATCCGCGAAGCCGGCGGAACACCCATGGAGTTCAACACCGTCACCATCTCCGACGGCATCACCATGGGCACCGAGGGCATGAAGGCCTCGCTGATCTCGCGCGAGGTCATCGCCGACTCCATCGAACTGGTCACCCGCGGCAACTCCTTCGACGGCCTGGTCTGCATCGCGGGCTGCGACAAAAACATGCCCGGAGCCATCATGGCCCTGGCTCGCCTGGACATCCCCGGCATGATGCTCTACGGCGGCTCCATCCAGCCCGGCCATCTTCTCATCGGCGAAGACGGAAAGCCCCTGCCCGGCACATCTCCAGGCGCGGCCGGCAAGCAGATCGACATCACCATTCAGACGGTCTTTGAGGCCATAGGCGCCCATGCGGCCGGCGCCATCAATGACGCGCAACTGGAGGCCGTGGAAGCCTCCGCCTGTCCCGGCCCCGGAGCCTGTGGCGGCCAGTTCACCGCCAACACCATGGCCATGGCAGGGGAGTTCCTGGGCATCTCGCCCATCCAGCTCACCGGCGTCCCGGCCATGAGCCCGGAGAAGCATTCAGCGTCGCGCCAGGCCGGTCGCCTGGTCATGGAACTCGTCCGCAGCGACCTCAAACCCTCGCAGATCATCACCCGGGAGTCCCTGGAAGACGCCATCGCCGCAGTCTGCGCCTCCGGCGGCAGCACCAATGCCGTCCTGCATCTCATCGCCATCGCCAACGAACTCAACATCCCGCTCAGCGTGGACGACTTCGACCGCATCTCCCGGAAGACGCCTCTCATCTGCGATATGACCCCTGGCGGAAAGTACGTGGCCAAGGACTATCAGGACGCCGGCGGCAGCCGTCTGCTGGCCAAACGGCTGCTCGACAAGGGTCTGCTGCACGGCGAAACCCCCACCGTGACCGGCCAGACCCTGCGCACAGAGGCTGCCTCCGCCCAGGAGACGCCCGGCCAGCAGGTGATTCGCGACTGGTCCAACCCGCTCAAGAGCAGCGGTGGGCTGGTGATCCTCAAAGGCAACCTCGCTCCCGAGGGCTGCGTGGTCAAGGTGGCCGGCCATGAGCGTATGCATCACACCGGAACGGCCCGCGTCTTTGACAGCGAAGACGCATGTTTTCAGGCCGTCGAAGCCGGCAGGATCCAGCCCAACGACGTCCTTGTCATTCGCTACGAGGGGCCCCGCGGCGGCCCCGGCATGCGCGAGATGCTGGCCGTAACCGCGGCCATCAAAGGCATCCCCGCGCTCTCCAAGACGGTCGCGCTGCTCACCGATGGCCGCTTCTCCGGCGCGACCCACGGCCTGATGGCCGGCCACGTCAGCCCCGAAGCTCAGCTCGGCGGACCCATCGCCGCCGTGCGTGAGGGGGACACCATCACCTTTGATATCCCCAGCCGCAAGCTGAGCCTTAACATCGCTGACGAAGAGATCGCCGCGCGCTTGCAGACCATCCAGCCGCCTGCCCTCCGCTACCAGCGAGGCATCTTCGCCAAATACGCCCACTCCGTCCGCAGCGCTAGCCACGGGGCGGTCACCACGTGAGTTGGTCCTGGCCAAAAAGAGAAACAGCCGGCCAACCACGCCGCGCCGTCAATCGGGAGCCCAAAGCCGCGGCATCGGGAACCAGCATCACGCAACCAGCATCGCAAAGACCGCAAGACGATCCGCAACAGGCACCATCCACGATCGGGCATCCTCGGATGAAATCGATCGAGAGACAGGAGAGAACGCCATGGCTGACAGCATCACCCCAAACCCTACCTTGACCGGCTCCGAGATCCTGTTGGCCACCCTGGCCGGCGAGGGCGTCACCACCGTCTTCGGATATCCCGGCGGGGCCTAGGCCAGGAAACAGCCAACGCACAGTTATGAAGACTCTATCCCCAAATTCGAGCGGCGTAGCTCTTTCCAAGAGCGAGGGAGTCATGCACTTTACTCCTCCCAGGAGCCACAGATTCGTCGTTCTGGACGCCCTTCGCGGCATTGCCGCTCTGTTTGTCGTTGCATTTCACCTACCCGGGCAGAGGACATCTCCACTCTCAGCCCAGGGCCCTTTGGCAGTCGATTTTTTCTTCTGCCTTAGCGGCTTTGTGATTGCGTTCTCCTACGAAACCAGGCTGGCCAGCAACGTTTCCTTTAAAGATTTTGCGATCGTCCGTTTGATACGCCTATACCCAATCTATGCTGCCGGCTCGCTCCTCGGACTCTCTGTGGAAGTCCTCACCGCTCATTTCGCATTCCACCGCGGTTGGTCCTGGGCGTTCTTCTCTCCGTGGGTCTTCTTGACTTTCCTGGCGACATTCCTATGGCCCACCTGTCTTTCGACTGCCAACCACTCGTTCAACTACCCCCTCGACGTTCCGGCCTGGTCCATTTTCTACGAGATCGTGGCCAACCTTGCATACGCTCTGCTCGTAAGGCTTCGCCTGGCGCGTACTTTTTTGATTTTCTGCATCATCGGGATCAGCTTTGCTCCACTATTTGAAAGTGTTGCGCTCCGCGGCCGGCCCCTGGACTTTGGCTCCGAGCCGGTCGGGTTCGCTTTGGGATTTCCGCGTGTGGCTTTCTCCTTCTTTATCGGAGTTCTGGTTCATCGCGCTTACTGTCGCCATCATGCCCACGCACAGGAACACGTGGCGCGAACCTCTTCGGCCCTGGTCGTCTCCGTGGCGCTGCTGCTCATACTCAGCGCGCCCCTGCCGTGGATGCGCGCGGGAGTCCCTCAACTCATCGATGCTGCTATCTGCTTTCCCCTCATTGTCTACTACGGCGCTCTGGCTCAATTGCCCCATGCCTTTGCGCGGTTTGCAACGGCACTCGGGGAACTTTCCTACCCACTGTATCTTTTACACTTCCCGTTTATTCGCATGATGAATGCACGGCATTTCCAGCACCTCATGGCTGAACATCCCACTATCCTTCGCCTGCTAGCCCCGTGCTTCGTCCTGGCCTTAGCCGCTGTCGCCTGGCAAGTTGGCGAGCGCATCGATCTTCCGGCCCGCCGGGCGCTCACGCGGCTATACAACAATCACAAGCGGAAGCTGGCTGAAAATTTGCCGCAACACCCGAGACCCGAATATCAATAGAGGTTCAAAGCCGCACAGAAAGGCAGCGTAAACATGACTCACCCTACCTTGACCGGCTCCGAGATCCTGTTGGCCACCCTGGCCGGCGAAGGCGTCACCACTGTCTTCGGATATCCCGGCGGGGCCATCCTCCCTGTCTACGACGTTCTGCGCA
>JAKART010000129.1 GCA_021819255.1 Acidobacteriota bacterium | reverse complement strand
ATTCTGTTCCAGGCGGATCTTGATGGCCCCGGAGCGCTCGTCGGCGAACTGGGCGACGCGCTGGATGCTGGCCATCAGATCCTCGCTGCGCACGATGACAAACTTGTTGTTGTCGCGGGGTAGAACCGCTTCATAGTTGGGGAACTGGCCAGTCAGCTTGCGGCTGGTGAGTACGCGGTCATCCACCCGGAAGAACAGGGTTTGATCATCATCGGCGAACTCCAGCGTGGTGGCTTCAGAGCCGGTCAGCAGGCCGGACAGTTCTCCGAGGGCCTTGCGCGGAAGCAGCGTCCGCTTTTCTCCGGAGATTCCCTCCAGCGCTTCGCCAAATCGCTCGATGTGGGCCAGGCGATGGCCATCCGTGGCGACCATGGCCATGGACTCTCCCTTGAGCACCAGCAGAGCGCCATTCAGGGTATAGCGCGACTCCTCGTTGGAGATGGCGAAGATGGTCTTGGAGATCATGTTGGCCAGCACCGGCGCGGAGACCTTGATGCCGCCGGCGGCGGGGAACTCAGGGACCACAGGGTAATTGGCCCGCGCCATGCCCACCATCTTGGTGTTGGAGCGTCCGGAACGAATCTGAACCCAGTGGTTATCCATCAGCTTGAGGGAGATTTCGCCGTCGGAGAGCAGCTTGATGTAGTCGAAGAACTTGCGCGCCGGGATGGTGCAGGCCCCGGGCTTCTTCACCCGAGCAGCGCAGGAGGTGCGGAGGGATAGATTCAGGTCAGTCGCTGTAATCGTCAGCCGGCCTGCGCCCAGCTCGTCCACCGTGGCTTCAAAGAGAAAGTTGGAGACGATGGGGATGGTGGTCTTGCGTTCCACCACCGACTGCGCGGCGGTGAGTTCGCGCAGCAGCTCAGCGCGGGAGACGGTGATCTCAAGGTTACCCGTAGGCACAGTTTCCGGGGTGACGGCGGCGGTAGACACGATGGCGGATCTCCCTTGCTCTTGCTCGACCAGGGCGATCGGAAGACGCCCAGCAGGGCCTATCTCCCTCCCGCAGGTTTCCTGGGAGCAACACCCTGATTCTAGGTTGTCCGTGGGGTTTCGCGCGAGAGCCACAGCCTGTGAATTTCCAGGGTGCTGTTGTGGTCTTTGCGCCGCCCGCCCACGCTGGCCGGAGCGAGCCGGTTGAGGCACGGCTTTACGGCGGAGGAAGAGTGCTTCTACAAACAGATGGAAAGAATAGATATTTCTCGCAGTAACCGTCGTTGGGGGTGGAAGAGTGGATAAGTACGCCAAAACCGCATGACGACTGGTTGGGATAAGGGTACAAGGTTTCTAAAACCGGCTCCTGAGAGGAAGTGGAGTTTGGAAAGCGGGATCGGGGAAGGAGATTTCGAGTGGGTTTTCCCATCTACCCACAGATGGCTGCCTGCGCGGGTGAGCGAAAGGCGGGATCTGTGTGGGGAGTCAGCGCAAAACCGCATGACGACTGGTTTTGGCTTGGCAGTAGTTTTCGACAGGAAGGGACAGGCATGAGGAAATGCCGGTTCCGACGGCTTGGAAGAGGGCTGGGTGACGGCCAGGGATGGCTGCGGCCCAGGCGTCGCCGGAGAGGGGAGAGAGGGGGGTTTGCGCAGCGGAAGAAAGCAGCCTGGCGCTGAGCGAAGTCCGGGTAGATGGGTCGTGGTTTCGGCGAGGAGGCGCCTGGCTGGGTCGGGACGGCGCCCAGCGGGGGCGAAGACAAGGGAGGCGGCGGATCGGATCCCGACGAGAAAGGGCCGCCGCGCTGGTTCGCAGATGCGGGATGGCCCCGAGGGCGGCCTTCAACAGTAGCCGGAGGGAGAGCGGCGCCGCGGGCGGTTATGGCTGCCAAAGCGGTCATGCGGACGTTCGGCCGGGATGCGATAGCCGGCCGGATAGAGCACGACGAAGCGGCGGGGGCCCTCGCCGGAGCTTGCCGTCTGCAGTCCCGAGTCTTGCAGGAAGAGATGCAGCATGCGGCGCTCGCGCGAGTTCATGGGCGCAAAGCGATAGGGTTCGCCGGTCTCTTCCACCTGCTCGATGGCCTCTTCGGCAGCCTCGCTCAGCGCCCTGGCTCGGGATGCCTTGTAGCCGTTGGCGTCAAAGGAGACGCGATCGTGGTCCTCGGGCTCCAGGCGCAACATCTTGGCGGCCACATGCTCCAGCGAGCGGAGAAGCTCGCCGTCGTTCTGCAGCATGAGGTCGGCGTCCGGTCCTTTGCACTCGACGTAGATATCGCGGCGCTCGAATCCGTCCGGGTCCATGGCTCCGGCTCCCGCAGTAATACGGTACTTCAGCCGAAGGCCACCAGTCGTGGTCATCAGCCGCATCAGGGTAGCTACCTTTTCTGCAGCTCGTGCTAGATCTTCCATGACAACCTTAGATCCTCATCATAAAAGTTAGGTCCTCAATCAAGGGAATGCTGGTCGAGAGACAGACCGGAGAGAAAAAGAGATGCAAAGACAGCACAATCGATCCAACTCGTTTCAAGGCGTTGTGAAGAGGATCTTCCATCAGAGAGCCTATGGCGTCCTCCCCTTGGGTTTCTGAACAGTTTGCATCCGATCCAGAAGACAGACGGAGGGGATGCGTGGATTTCGATGCCGGCTAGCGGCGGCCCTGGATGGTCTTTACGCCCGGTTTGGGTGCAGCCGCCTTGCGCCGGGCGCGCTTGGCGGCGATCTCGCGCATCTCTCGTCCCATCGAGGTCTGGTTCATCACCAGTTGCGTGACGATCATCACGATGTTTCCCACGTTCCAGTAGAGGGCGAGTCCGGAGCTGTAGTTCCAGGTGAGGTAGCCGGAGAAGGCGGGCATGATGAAGGCCATCATCTTCTGCTGCTGCGGGTCCACTCCGGGCGAAGGGGTGTAGAACTGCGCCAGGAAGGAGGTGGCAACCATCAGGATGGGAAGGATGTGATAAGGGTCAGCAGCGGCGAGATCCGGGAGCCAGAAGAAGTGCGCCTGGCGCAACTCGACCACCTTGGTCATCATGGTGAAGAAAGCGAAGAGCAAGGGGAGCTGAATCAGGGAGGGGATGCAGCCACCCAGCATGCTGACGCCGTTGGCCTTCTGCATGGCCATGATCTCGGCGTTCATCTCACCGGCCTTGGGGTCCGTCGGCTTGGGATTCTTGTACTTGGCCTTGATGGCGTCGATCTGAGGCTGGATGCGCTGCATCTTCAGTGCGGACTTCATGCCCTGCACGCGCAGCGGCAGCAACACCGTGTAGATGAGCAGGGTGAAGAGGACAATGGCCCAGCCCCAGGAGTAGTTGTTGGGCGTGGCGTGGCGCGGAGCGATCCAGGAGTGCACCATGCGCAGTCCCAGGAAGAGGTACTTCCCGATGGGGCCGAAGAAACCGAAGTCCAGCAGCGGTTCCAGATTACCGCCGTCGGCGGTGTGAACGTTCTTGAGGACGTTGATGGCCTTGGGGCCGACGAAGAGGCTGGTCTGATCGTGCCCGGTGATGGATCCCAGCGCAGCTCCCAGCACGGGCAACTGCTTGGCGGAGACGGTGGGTTCCCCGGGCAGAAGGCTTGGCCTGACGACGGAGATGTCCACCATGTGATCGAAGCCGACCAGGGTCGCGTCATCCGGGTGGTCAGGCAGGAAGACCGCTCCGAAGTACTGGTCGCTCATGCCGGCAAAGCTGAACGGGCCGTTGAGGGTGTTGCCGTTGGAGATCTTCTTGAAGGCGAGGTGCTGGACCTTTCCGTCGGAGTCACTGTCGATCTGCGCTCCGGCGTAGCCGATCGGAGTGTCCGTATCCCCCAGCCCGGCCGGCCAGGCCAGCAGAGCGCGCACAGGCGCGCCGTCGCGCAGAACCTCTGTGTCGGCGTGGATCACGTAGCTGTCGCCAAAGGTGAAGGTCTTGGTGACAGAGAGATTGCCCAGCGCGTACTTGAAGGTGAGCGTGGCGGGCGCCTCCAGCTTGCCGCTGGCCGAGGCCACGTAGAGTGCGCCGGCCAGTTGCTGGTTCAGGCCGTCGTCGTAGGTGTAGAGAGAGAGTGGAAAGCCGAAACGGCGGGCTGCTCCCTGGTGGACGATGTCCAGCGGATGCCCGGCATCGTCCTTATATTGCTTCAGGATCCAGGAGGTAACCTGACCGCCTTGATTGGAGAAGGTGATCCGATAGAGCTCATTCTCCACCACGGTGCTGGTGACCTGCGAGGCGGCGATTTGCGCGGCGGCAACGGTGGAACCGGCGACGGCTTTGCCAGGGGCGGCAGGAGTAGCGGCCCGGGTGGCCCGGGCAGCGGGAGCCGTGGCCGGCGGCGAGGAAGGGTGCTGGGAGACGACGGGAGGGTTGCGCTGCGCGCGCCAGTACTGCAGGCCGAAGATGACGCCGAGCATGACGATCATCATGACCAGGAAGGCACGATTATCCTGGCTTCCGCCCTGATTGGGATTCCGAATCTCTGGCAAAAGAACTCCTGCTCTTTCTTCAATGGCCGGTCTGCACGCACGGCTGGCTTTCCTCTAATGGTAAATGGTGTGAGCAGCGGTTGGGCCGCGAAGTGAGCCCCGCGCGGAGTTAATGGGGAGTCTTCTGTTGCGCGCATCGAAGGATTGGCGGCTGGTTCCGGTGGAGGGTCCGGTAGCGGCTCCGGGCATAGCTTCGGGAACGGCTTCGGGCATGGCTGGGTGCGCCTTTCCCTGGAGAGAAGCTGAGCGAGTCGCCTGCGGACACTGCGGCTGGAGGAGATCGTCTCGCCCATTTTCCCAACCGACCGGTCTTTCAAGGGACGGGGTCGTGACCGCCGCGGGCGAAGGGGTGGCAACGCCCCAGACGCCGCAGGGCCAGCCAAAGGCCGCGCAGCCATCCGTGGCGGCAGACAGCGACATAGGCATACTCGCTACAGGTGGGAAGGTACTTGCATTGGGTGGGGAGGAGAAAGTTCCACCCCGGTGAGAGGACGCGCTTGTAGAAGCGGAAAAGAGCGTAGGCGATGCGTTCACGGCGCGCGCCCGCAGGAGGGTCTGTCATGAGCTTGTGGTCCGGTCGCGGGTCGAGGCGGCGGGCTGAGCCGATGCGGCTTGAACCGGCCGCGCTGCCTCCGTTCGGCCATGCGGCCGGCCGGGGCGGGCGGGATGTTCACAATAGGAAGCAACGTCGACGAACAGAGCGCCGACCGCGCGCTGCAACTGGACAAAATCCAGATCGATGACGCAACGACGGGGATGCAAAACGACGTCCACCGCCGCGGTCAGCCGAGGCAGCGCGCTGCGAATGGCGGCGCGCATGCGGCGCTTGATCCGGTTGCGATCAACGGCCTTGCCGAGCGCCTTGGGAACGGTGAGGCCGATCCGCGGGCCCGTCGCCGCCGCCTGCCGATCGCCCTGCCGCAGCAAATAAAAACAGGTGATTTGTTTGCCAAACCGGCGGCGTCCGGATTGATAGACGTGTTGGTAGTCGGCGTGTTTGGTCAGGCGATGCGAGTTGGGCGCGATGGGCATGGAGACAGGCTCGGCTTCCGCAAGACCGGACGCAGCCGGGCCGAGGAAAGGCGATGGGCTGTGCAGAAGGTCTGCCCTGACTGCGTCCTCGGCAAGGCATCCAGCGAGTCCGGGGAGTACAGCGAAGTCCGGCAAGCACAGGAGACCAGGAACTCCGAGAGATCGGAAGCAATCCAGAAGATCCACGCAGCGCGAGATCTGAGGGGCCTGGGAGGCTGCTCTTGAGCCCCGCTGCAGAACCTCTCGCGAGCTTGGTCTCCGCCTGGCCAAGCTGCTGGAGATGGAGCTAGAGATGGCTCTGGCGCAGGCTCTGGCGCTGGCTTCCCGGCATGCGGGCGCCGACAGCGCCGGCTGGCTGCCGCCACCCCGCGTCAGGCAGCAAGCTGCTAGACCATTTTCCCTGATGATGGGTGTACGGAAGCGGGCGTTCCGTGGCGTTTTCATTGAGGAAAACGCCCACAGGAGTCGTTCCCCTTGCTTACACCTTCAGGGAAAATGGTCTAGTCGCGATAGCCCGCGGAGACGGCGATCTTGTGGCGGCCCTTGGCGCGGCGCCGGCTGAGCACGGCGGCGCCGGCCTTGCTGGCCATGCGAGAGAGGAAGCCGTGAACCTTGCTACGGCGGCGGCGATTGGGCTGAAACGTGCGCTTGGGCATCGACCTGATCCTGTTGCAAAAGATGTACTCCTGCCCGGCGATCCAACGCGGCAGGCTGGAGGCCGGAGAGGGCTTGTTCCGAAGCCCTTGGCCCCGAAGTCGTCCCGGGATCCGATCCTGGACGCCGGGAGCTGTTCCGGACCGGGCGGCGGCTGGGGCGCTGGACCCCGCACGGAGCTGCCTCCGAGCCGCTGAAAAATCTGCTGGCGGGGGAGGGCGCGGGCGGTAGGAACTCACCCCGGAGATCTTCTCCAGAAGTGGTCCAGGAGCCGAGTAGACTGCAATTCCTGAGTATACCTGAGGGGAGAAAAACCGGCAATGAGATCGAGGCGAGCGGTGGGTGCAAGGCGCCGAGGAGACCGGTTAGCGAAGCCCATTTCAGGATTCTTCACAGTGGATGGTGCAACTGGCGGGAAGTTTCCGAATTTGGCGAAATTCGCTTGCCAGCGATGGCCGGTTGGCATGCTAGTATCGAATCCGTTCTGTGATATGGAACGAGACTCGCGGTTGATCTTTTCTCTGGCGAGCCGG
>JAKART010000128.1 GCA_021819255.1 Acidobacteriota bacterium | reverse complement strand
AGGATTCTTCCTGAGCAACAGCTATCGCAAAAAAGGCAATCGAGTCGCCCGCACCCCGGAAGGTTTCGCGGAGTATCCTCGGCCGCCAGCCAGACCCCTGCGGGCTGCGTCCGCGCTAGACCATTTTCCCTGAAGGCGTAAGCAAGGGGAACGACTCCTGTGGGCGTTTTCCTCAATGAAAACGCCACTGAACGCCCGCTTCCGTACACCCGTCATCAGGGAAAATGGTCTAAAGCAGTCGCAGGAGATGCGTCTTCAGTGCCGTCAGATAGCCTTCGGCTTCCCTGACGTTCCGAGCCGTGAATTGAGGACGCTCGTAGCGAGCGTTGTATCCGAAGTACTTCAGGTGAGCGTACTCGATCTGCACTTTGCGGAGCTCGCTGTCTTGGGCAACACATCTGTCGCGCGTCGTATGCGAGCGAAGATGCTCATCTCGGTCTTTGGCGAGATAGGCCTCTACATAGTGCATCGCTGTATAGAAGGCGATCGTCAGCTTCCAATCGATCCTGGATTGGGAAGCAGTGTCCAGGAGGTCGTAAACCTCTTGATTTCCCTCCGCTTTGGCTACATGCTCGTCTCCGGTAGGCACCGGAACTATCCCTTGCGCGCAAAGACCACCTTCGCCGAAGACGAAATCTCGCCGGGCCTTCCCTGGGAAGACACCAGGTTGAAATCGAAGCTGGTGTCGGGGAAGGCATCAATGATTGCGAACTGCTTCTCGAAGATCCTCTCCCGAACCTCGGCTGAGGGTTTATAGGCAACAACCCACACCAGCAGGTTGCCTTCCGCGTGCTCCATCAGTACATGCTGAACCGCATCGACCGCAGCAAAATCCCGGCCGATCGCGGTCTCAACGTCAGTGGCGACCGCGGACCGGATTCTCTCGCCGCTGCCTTCGCCGCTCCGCAGTCGAAGTTGGTTTTTGTAAATCTCGTAGGAGTCGACGCAAAAAGAGTGCCTCCCCTCGCCGTAGCGGGAGGGTGATGAGAGAACTGTACCCATGACGCCCATCGCGAAAAACATGACGAACCTACTGGACGGCTTTGCCCGGAGTGGCCGGAGTGATCGGCTTTCTCAAATCGGGATGAGGAGACACCCCGACGATGTTCTGAAATTGAAACTGATAAAGAGGATCGCCGTTGTCCGGGTTAATTGCATCCAGCCTTATCGCCTCAACCAACACGAGCTTCGCTTTGACCTTCGAGCCGTCTGCGAGCGTGTATTCCGCCCAAGGCTCGGACGTGCTCTCTACCGTGACAGGCTCGCCGGTGACTGGGCTGTTGTTGAGGATGTATGTCTGCTTTTGCGACATAGCTTCTTCTTCCCCTTGCGGTTCAGAAAGCATAGCACACCTTGTCCGTAGCCCAGCTCCCTCACAACATTGCAATAAGCGCAAGCCTGCGGCGGATGGCAACCGCACTGTTCTTGACGCGGCGCCGTATTGGGAATCTTTCCACGAGCACCGTCCTTCGTCATTCCAGATGGACTGACACTGCTGACAAGATTTTACTCTGCCGTGGCTTGGTCAGTGCCGTTTCGGCTTCTTCCGCAGCTTGAGCACCGCCTGCGCGTTCATCGCGTCGGCCATCTGTCGCCGCCATCCTCATCGTCATCCTCACCCAGGCCGTCATCGTCTGCATTCTCCTGGCCGTCGTCCGCCTCGCCCTTCACGCCGGCCACCTGGGCTGCAAACCGGTGCGCCGCCTCGCGCGTCGGATGCTCCGTGTCATGCGCGTGGCCGTCATAGTGCTCCGCGTGGACCGTGTGCTTGCTGGCCGAGTGCAGGATGTTCACCTCGATCGCCGGGCCGTGACGGCGCGCGATCGCCGGACCATCGAATTCGGGCTGTGCCTGGCTGGCGCGGTCTTGCGTCAGTTCGGCAGGACGCACGGCGGAGCGAGCGGCCAAGCGAGCGGCAAGGCGCGCATCGGCGCGCCGCGCCGTCTCCCGGTTGGTGTGACGCGATCCGTCTTTGGCTACAAAAGGACTTGCCATCGGTATCTCTCCTTCAAAGGGTCACTTCGATTCCACAAACTCTTCCAGATTCCTGGCCTGCACCTGATCCCAGTCCGGCACGGCGACCGCCGCGCGTCTGCGCCGCTCGGCCACCGGCTCCAGCAGCAGGCTGAGGCGCTCCTGCGCCGCATCCATCTTCCCCAGCTCCTCGAGCGCCCGGTCGCGCAGGCTGCGCAGCTCGCTGAGCGTCTCCGCCTGCACATCCTTGCCGAGCTTCGCCCGGTAGCCGATCTCCTGCGCTCGCTCCAGCAGAATCTCCACCTGCACGCGCAGCCGGGAGACGCCCTCCACCAGCGCCGCCTGGCGCGGCAGCATCTGCGCGATCCCCTGCGCCATCCGCTCCACCTGCGCGGAGCTGTCGCGGATCGCCCGGATCTCCTCGCCCAGCAGCCACTCCTTCACCCGCTCCCGCATCGTCATCTCAAAGCTCCCAGTACGGTCGAACCGCGTTCTTCCGGCTGCGCCGCTCGGTCTCGGCCAGACGGATAAAGTGCCTTTCGCGCTCGCTGGGCGCGGCCTCAATCTGCAGGCGCACCTGATCCTCATGGCGCATCTTCGCCGGCGAGCCCAGGATGTGATAGATCCCGTAGCCGGCGCCCTGCAGCGGATCGTCGCCCAGAAAGCCGGCGATCTTCTCCTTGTGCACATCGTCGCGCGGGGCCATCTTGATGCACTCGATCAGCCGCGGACACTCGCTGGAGATGATCCAGTTGGCCCGCTGGATCGGCGCGCCCTCGGCCGTCTTGCCCACCGTCACGCGGCGGCGAAGCATGTTGTACATGGTCTGCTCGCGGCCAATCTTGTCGCTGCCCGCGTTCATCGGCATGGGCAGCGGAAACTCGCGCAGGATCCGGCCCATGCGCATGGCCACGCTGTTGGGGTTGGCCCCGTAGCTCTTGGTGGTCTGGTCGGCAAAGGCGTCGTGAGAGAAGGGAAAGCTGACGAAGCTGGGCATCCGGCCGTCCTCGTCCAGGCTCTCGCGGATGATCATCTCGGCCAGCATCTCCGGGTCGTGATGCTTGACCAGCCGCTCCTTGTAGGTACGGACCACGCCAAAGTCATCCATGAAGTGCCAGTAGAGCGCGGCCCAGTGCTCAAACCCCCAGTCGCCGGAGATCCAGCGCCGGTGCCACGGCTGCGGCACGCACTCGGCCGGGGCGCAGACGTTCTCGGCCTCGTCAAAGGCTCCGTAGAAGTAGCCCCCCACCACGTCCCACACGCCGAACTGCATCGCCTCGCGGATGGCCTTGGGGTAGCTCTCCAGGTTGCGCAGAAAGCTGGGGTCTCTGGCGTAGATCGGGTTGTCCAGGTACGTGCAGGGGAAGTAGGCGTAGTCCGCTGCGTTGTAGGCCCTCCGCTGATCCTCGTCCATCTCATCGCAGGGCCGGTGCTCTACAAACACCTTGCGCACCCAGGGAGCGCCCACGCCGATGGGATTGCCCGCTCCATCCTTGGTGCAGTAGGGGTCCACCGGGCAGCGGTTCCAGGCCGCCGTGGCGTTCCACTGCGCAAAGGTGAACTCGCACAGCTCGTCGTAGAAGATCTTGCGCCACTGCCCCTGATAGCTCCAGGCATCGTGCTCATGCTGCATGGAGCCGAAGACGGTGGTGGCTCCGTTGAGCCAGGTCACGGTGCGCCGTCCGGAGCCGGACAGGCTCTTGTAGAGCTCGCGCGGCACCAGCTCCTGAAATCGCGTCAGCAGCGTGCTCTCCAGCATCGGCTGCGTGCGGCGCAGCATCAGCGTATGGACGTGCGGGGCCACGTCCGGTGAGAACTCATTGCAGCTCACCATGTGTTCCACGATGCCGCAGGCGGTCTTGCCCGGCCCCGCCGCTCCGCCCAGAAAGTTGAACGGGGCCACCGAGCCGTGGAAGAGCCGCTGCTTGGGATACGGACTGTAGCGCTGCTTGAAGTTGATCTTGAGCAACTTCTGATGGAAGTCCTCGGCAAATCGTTCGACGCCGGTCTGCATTCGCTCTCCTGCGTCTGCGTTCTCTTCCGGTCTGCGCCGCCTTCGGGCCAGACCATTTTCCCTGAAGGTGTAAGCAAGGGGAACGACTCCTGTGGGCGTTTTCCTCAATGAAAACGCCACTGAACGCCCGCTTCCGTACACCCATCATTAGGGAAAATGGTCTAGCTGTGGGATCGGTCAGCCCGGTTGGGGGTCCGACCGGCGTTCCGGGCGCGGCACATCGTGGATAAGCTGCACGCCCAGCGTTCCAGAGTGCTCCACGCGTTCCGTGAACAGGCGAAGATACCGGCCCAGCACCTCCAGGCTTTTGAGTTTGTCGGCCAGCTTGATCTTCTTCATCTCGCTGCCGTCCTGCATCTGGCGAAGGTCCAGTCCGGCGATCGCCGCGGCTTCGTCCTCGCCCATCTGGCTGGGCGGGAGCAGGTTGCCGTTGGCGTCGAAGATCCGGCGAGGATCGAAGAAGGCCAGCTTGGCCATCTCGTCCAGGACGCGCTCGGCGGTGATCTCGCGCCTGGCCATCTCCTTCTGCGCCTGCTGGGCAACGATGCGCGCCAGCTTCGGGTTGCGGGCGAGGCGTGTGGATTGATGGGCGGCCGTGGACTCACTGTAGCCGGCCGCGCGCGCCGCGCGCGAGGCGTTGAATCCGTTGCCGAGATACGCGGCGACAAACAGGCGCTGGCGGTGCGACAGGGAGTCTAGGTCGGCGCGCAGATCGTCGGGAAGCTCGACGGCCTTGCTCTGATCTTTACCTGCGGCGAGGCTCTGGTCTGTGCTCGTCGCCGTGCTCGCCGCTGTGCTCGGGTTCTTACCTGCGGCGAGGTTTTGGTCTCTGCCCGCAACGTTGCGGGCAGGTTTCCCCCCGCCTTTGCTGGCGGCTTTGCTCTGCTCCTTGCGTGCAACTGCGCTGGCGGCGAGGCTCGGGTCTGGGCTCCGGTCTGGGCTCGGGTCTGGGCTCCGACCTGGGCACGCCTCCTTACTCCGTTTTCTTTCAGTGGCGACGCTCTGTTCTCTTTCTGCGGCGACGCTTGGCTCTTTGCCTGTGGCGCTGCTCGCCGCGGCGGAGGCGGCGCTGCTCGAGCGGCGCGCAGCCTTCTTCGCGGCGGCTTTGGCGGCGTCTTTCTGCGCTTTGGAGTTCATCTCAACCTTTCTCGACCCCGGTCTCGACTCCGGCGAGATCCACGCGCAGGCTGGGGGCTTTGGTGGTGACGCGGAAGCAGGCGCGCACCAGCTCGCTCACCCGGTTGCGAATCCTTGCCGGTAGCTCCAGCGCACGCAGCACCTCATCCGGGCCCTTCACAATGTGGTAGCTCACCTGGCGGGTGAAGAAGCGCTCCGCCGTGCCCTCCGGCAGGCTCTTCTCCAGGTAACCGCGGAAGGCGTCACAAGCGGCGTCATCCACCTGCACCAGGGTTCCGGTGGTGGCCACGGCGCAGTGATGCAGGCCCTGCAGACGGCGGCTCTTGCTGGTGGAATGGACGCCGTAGGCTTCAATCCATTCCAGCAGCTTCGCCTTGCGCTCGTCACACGTCTCCTGGAGCGAGCGCTGCACGTCTCTCTGCTGGAGCAGCGAGCTTTGCAGAGCGGCGTACTCTTCAATGAGCGCGTCGATTTGGCTGGGCGCAGGGGGCCGGCGCGGCGCGGGTGGCTGGCTGGGCGACAGGCCGGACGGCCGGCTGGGCGCGGGCCGGCCGGGGGACAAAGCGGGTGTATCTGGAGGCAAAGCAGGTGTGCCTGGGGTCATCGTCTCTCTCCGGTGAAGCATCAGGCGGAGCGGCGCAGTAGATAGGCCGCAGCAGCGGCGAGCGCGGTCTGGGTAGCGGCAGCCTGGGAGCCGCATGCGGCTGCGGCCGGCGAGTTAGGCCAGGCCGCGCGCCGCGCGCTGCGGGCCGCGGCCGGCGGGGCAGAGGGCTGGCGGCGCGGGCGGCGAACAACCTGGAGCCCCTTCTGCCGCTGCGCTTCCTTCTCCATCTCCTCGCGCATGGCGGCGCGATACTGGCGCTCGGCGCGGGCTCGCTCCGGATCTTCCTTCCACTGCTCGCAGGGAGCATGCTCGGCTTCAGCCTCTTCGCGCTGGGAGAGCATGGCCTCCGGGTCGCGCAGCATGCGCCGCGGAATCTCGACGCACTCTCCACAAAGGGTGCACTCCAGACACTGGTCCCGGTCATTCATACGGATCATGCGGCGACGCTCCTGGCGCTTCCCGCCTGCGCCTGTCCTGCTTGCGGGTGGTTGCTGCGCGAGTGCTGGACTCGCCTTGGATCGGCCGGCTGGAGTGGGAGCGAGCCGGAGAGGGAAGGGGATGGCGCATCCTGGGTCGAGGGCAGGATGCAGAAACTGCTGGAGCGCCAGGCAGCGCGCTCGCGTTCCAGCACCGCCGCCCCCACAAACGTCAGCCGCCACAGCCGCCAGATCTTGCTGCGCATGTCGCGTACATGGCCGCCGACCATCTCAAAGCTCATGCCCAGAGAGCCCGCGCCGCGCTGCGCATCCTCGCCGGCCGCGCGAGCGACGATCTCCGGGAAGTCCCGGGCGTAGACCAGGCCGCGCACGCGAAGTTGCTTGCCGTGGATGGCGGCCGCGGTGATGATCCCGGCCTTCTGCCGGGGATTGTGGCCGCTCCAGTCATCTCGGAAGTT
>JAKART010000127.1:876-6669 GCA_021819255.1 Acidobacteriota bacterium | reverse complement strand
GGAACCGGTCTCCTGACTGGCGCGATTTCAAGGTCGGCCCTTGACTTCAAGAGATCCACCCTTCCCAGTGTCCGTTGGACGATCAGTGGGGGTCTCTGGGCCGGCCTCACCTTGCCCACATGCCGCCGACAAGCGTGCGGTGTGGACAAGGTGCGCGCATCACAGTTGCGGGGCAGTGGCGGAGTTTCACCGCGCTTCCCGAACATTCCTTTGCGCTAGCGGAATAAAATCAACGCATTGCTCAGGTTGCCGGCAATGCAGAAACATCAGGCAAGCTGCTTCCACAGCAAAACCAGGGCCGCTCTCTCTCACGATCGCAACCTCTGGCTCGGCGCCACCCCAAAAGAGGCGGCAACCCAGGCGGAGGTCTGGAGAGGTTTCCGATGGCCTAGCTTTGACTTCAGTCTACGGCATGGCATGAGGAAATCTCCATCCCAGCCGACCTTCGACCGCCGCAGATCTCTATCTTCGCCGGCGCCTTAGGGAATCATCAGCAATACCTTGCCGGAGGTCTTCCTTCCGGTGAGATCGATATGTGCCTGGCGGGCCTCCGCAAGCCGATAGGTCGCCCCCACCCGCACGTTCAGCGCACCGCCGGACATCCATCCAAAGACATCCGCGGCTCGCCGTTCCAACTCACCCCGGGTGCGAACATAGTCCTTCAGCGTCGGACGGGTCAAATAGAGCGAGCCCGCCATCAGCCGGATCGGATCCAGGGCCGGAACAGCTCCGCTGGAGGCTCCAAAGAGCACCAGCAGGCCGCGCGGCCGAAGGCACTTCAACGAATCCTCAAAGGTTGTCTTTCCCACCGAGTCATACACCACCGGCAGGCCATCGCCATCCGTCTGCCGCTTGACCTCCTCCGCAAAGCTCTCCACGGTGTAAAGGATGACCTTGTCTGCGCCGGCCGCCAGCGACAGCTCCGCCTTTTGCTGGGAGGAGACCGTGGTCAGCACACGCGCTCCCAGCCGCTTGGCCATCTGGGTCAGGAGCAACCCCACGCCGCCGGCCCCGGCGTGGACCAGCACCGTCTCTCCAGCCTGGATGGCATGGGTATCGTGAGCCAGATAGTGCGCCGTCAGCCCCTGCAACAGGCAGGCAGCCGCCTGAACGCTGCTCATGCCTGTGGGCACCTTCAGAAGCTGCTCGGCCGGCGCGCAGGCAAACTCGGCATACGTCCCCCGATTCCCATTCCAGGCCACTCGGTCGCCCACAGCAAAACCGCTCACCCCCGGACCCAACTCGGCCACGGTGCCGGCTGCCTCCTGCCCGGGGACGAAGGGCAGCTCCGCCGGATATCGCCCCTCCCTTAGATAGACGTCGATAAAGTTCACACCCGAGACTTCGATCTTGACCAGGACCTGCCCCGCTGCCGGGCTGGGCACAGGAAGGTCCACCAGTTGCATCGCCTCGGGGCCGCCGGTCTTCCGTATTTGTATGGCTTTCATCGTCTCCACCCTGCTCGATCACCCGGTAGCGAAGTCCGGGCAACCGGATGCCTCAAACCATCTCCCGAAGAACAATAGCGCACGACGCGGTCCATCGCCTAAGGGATATCGGCAGCGGGGACAGGCCAGAATGGGGCGATCCGAGTCGCGCGGTCAAGTTCCGGTGATGAGAGCAGCGGCGTGGTCCAGAGCGAGGCCGGGAACGAGACCGGAAGCGAAGCCAGAGGCGAGACCGGAAGCGAGGCCAAGAGCGAGGCCGGAAGCGAGACCGGAAGCGAGGCCAAGAGCGAGGCCGGGATGGCAGCAAGCCGGCGGTCGCCCTCCTGAATCGCAGAGTCGGATCCTCCGCGATCCGGCAGCTCCTGTCGCCCTGCGATTGAAACACCCTCCTCCGCAATCGAAGACACTTACCCATGCGCCGCGCAGCAGGTTCGCGCTCGTCTTTACTGTCCAAAGCCGGCCAAGGTAGACTACAAAGAAATTTCCTCCGAAAGTGGCCGTGTTTCTTAGAGGTAAAGCCTTTGTGTGGGATAGTCGGATTTACCGCGAAAAGCTGGCGCCCTGACCCGGACCTCATCCATAGGGCCACCGCGACGTTGCTGCATCGCGGGCCCGATCAGCAGGGTGTCTTCCAGTCGGCAAACTGCTTCCTCGGAGCGGCCCGTCTCAAGATCCTGGATCTCGCCACAGGCGATCAACCCATCTTTTCTGAAGACCGCGATACCGTCATTGTCTTCAACGGCGAAATCTATAACCATAACGAGCTGCGCAAGACCCTGGAAGCGCGCGGACACAGCTTTCAAACCCATTGCGACACCGAAACCGTACTCCATGCCTTCCTCGAATGGGGTACCGGCTGCTTTGAGAAGCTGCGCGGCATGTTCGCTGTCGCCCTCTGGTCGAACTCGCGGCAAACCCTGATTCTGGCTCGCGACCGCATCGGCATCAAGCCGCTGTACATCGCGCAGCGCGGCCAGGATCTCTACTTTGCCTCTGAACTCAAGGGTATCCTGGCGCATCCCGAGATGGAACGGCGCCTGAGCCTGGAAGCCCTCGACGCCTACCTCTCGGTCAACTACATTCCGTCTCCATGGACCATGGTGGATGGTATCGAAAAGCTGCCCCCGGGCCATTGGCTCGAGTGGCGCGATGGCCGTGCCAGTCAACACTGCTACTGGCGGATCCCCCCCGCCACGCCCGCGCCACTCTCATTTGAAGATGCTCAAGCCCAGCTCGACCTTCTTCTCCGCCAGTCCGTCCAGGAGCACATGATGGCCGACGTGCCGCTGGGAATCTGGGTGAGCGGCGGCATTGACTCCACCACCATCCTGCACTACGCCGCACAGGCTTCCAGCTCCCCGCTGCCCACCTTTTCCATCTCCTTCCTGGGCCAAAGTTTTGATGAATCCGCCTACATTGCGCAGATCGTTCGACAATATGGCACGGAACATCAGCAATTTGACCTGAATCCCCGGCAGGATCTCGAGGGCGCGATCCGCGAACTTGCTTACTACTCCGACGAGCCCAGCGCGGACTCTGGAGCCTTGCCCGTCTGGTTTCTCTCCAAACTCTGCCGCACCCGCTGCACCGTGGCCTTCAGCGGTGAAGGCGCCGACGAAATCTTCGGAGGCTATCTCACCTACCGGGCGAACCGCATCGCCGAAGGTTTGCGCAAGCTCCCCACAGGCCTGCTGCGGCTGGCGCTGCACTCTCTCGCGGCATGGCCGGCCTCCAACCAGAAGATCAGTCTCGAATACAAGATCAAGCGGCTGCTGGCCGGCAGCCTGCTCCCTCCCGAGCGGGCACACGTATACTGGAATGGAAGTTTTTCAGAGCAGGAAAAGGCGCAGTTGGTCAAAGTTCCGCTGCCCGGCGCTCTCCACCAAGTTCTGGCTCAACTGCGCTCTGCGGCTCCCGGCGACGGTCTGGCCCCCTTCATGGAATTCGATCAGCAGTACTACCTGCCGGACGACATCCTCGTGAAGTCCGATCGCATGAGCATGGCGCACTCGATTGAAGTCCGCCCTCCGTTCCTTGACCATCGCATTCTGGAGTTTGCCGCCTGCCTGCCTGCCGATTTCAAAATAAAGGGAAGCAAGCAGAAGCTCCTTCTCAAAGCGTTGATGAAGCCCCATCTTCCGCCTTCCATCATGCAACGTCCGAAGACCGGCTTCGACATTCCCTCCCACGAGTGGTTCCGCGGCGTTCTCCGTGATCTGTGGATGGAAACCCTCGATCAGGCCGAGGCGGAGTATGCGGACCTGTTCGCTTTTGCCAGAATCCGTCAGCTCAGCCGGATGCACATGAGCCGGCGCATCAACATTGGCTACCATCTCTGGGGCCTCATGACGCTCTTCCTGTGGATGAAACAATGGAAACTAAGCTCTGCAACAACCCGCCAGACCTCCCGGCTGGTATCGGCGATGGGTGGTTGACCCGCCGCCGCATCCTCCTGCTGATTGCACTTTGCTCCGCGGTCATCTATCTCGGCTGCATCCTCTCTCCGCCATCCCTGATGGATGACGTTGACGCCGTGCAGGCTCAGATTGCGCGCAACATGGTCACCTCCGGAGACTGGGCGACCGCCCATCTGGATGGCGTAAAGTTTCTTGAGAAAGCTCCGCTCATCTACTGGACGATCGCCGTCTCCTACAAAATCTTCGGAGCCCACGACTGGGCTGCGCGCATCCCGATCGCCCTTTCCGTGATCGGATTGTGCCTAATCACGGGCGCCTTTGGCCTCTGGGCATTCGGAAGACGCGCCGGCCTCTATGCCGGGCTGTGCATCTCCACTTGCATCGGTCTCTTTCTCTTCACCCGCATCCTTCTGCCCGATGCCCTGCTCACCCTTTGCATCATCCTCTCCCTTTGGGCCATGTTGCGGGTGCTGGAAGAGGATGAGCCAAGGCCGGGAATCTGGACAGCCGTGATCGCCGTCTGCATGGCTTGCGGACTCCTGCTCAAGAGCCTCATTGGCGTCGTCTTTCCCATCGGCGCCGGACTCCTCTACCTGGCCCTCACCCGCCAGCTCTTCCTCGCGCGAACCTGGAAGCGCCTTCATCCTTTTCGCACCCTGCTGCTGGTGCTGCTCATCGCAGCGCCCTGGCATATTCTGGCTACCCTGCGCAATCCTCCTTATTTCAGCTTCACGCTAAAGAGCATCCCCGGCCAGTACCACGGCTTCCTTTGGTTCTTCTTTATCAACGAGCAGTTGCTGCGCTTTCTGAATCTGCGCTATCCCCGCGACTACGATACCGTCCCGCGCCTTTATTTCTGGCTGTTCAATCTCATCTGGCTCTTCCCCTGGACGGTCTATCTCCCGGCCACATTCAAACTCTCCTACCGCCCGGTCAGCCGTGCGGGAAAGACCTGCCTGCTGGCGCTCTGCCTCATCGGTTTTGTGATGGTCTTCTTCACGTTTTCAACAACGCAGGAATACTACTCCATGCCTATCTACCCGGCCGTCGCGCTCCTGCTCGGCGCAGCCGTCGCTGCGGACGGCAGGATCATCCGGGGAGGCACAAGGGTTCTCACCGTCATCTGCGCCCTGGCCGCAGCCGCCGCCATCTTCATCCTGGTGGCCGTGCGCCACGTTCCCACGCCCGGCGACATCTCCAACGCTCTTACTTACAACCCCGGCGTCTACAAGCTCTCCCTGGGGCATATGGAGGACCTCACCCTCAATTCCTTCGCTTACCTGCGCTTCCCGCTCGCCCTGGCCGCCGCGGCCTCCCTGATTGGCGTGTTCACCACCCTGCGGCCGGCGCGCAGAGTCACTTATTTGGGCATCACGCTGATGATGGTAGTCTTCTTCCACGCTGCCCGCCTGGCCATGGTCACGTTCGATCCATACCTCTCTTCCCGCCCTTTGGTGTATGCCCTGGAGCGCTCTCCGCAGGGCGAGCTCATCATCGATCACCACTATTTCTGGTACTCCTCGGTGTTCTTCTACACCAATCGAACCGGACTTCTGCTCAATGGCCGCAGATTCGGCATGGTCTACGGCTCCTATGCCCCAGGCGCTCCCGACCCCTTCATTGACGACGCCCGGATGCAGGCGCTCTGGAAGACTCCGGCCCGCTATTACCTCTTTGCCAAACTTTCGCAACTCGACCACCTGGATGCCCTTCTCGGAGCCCGTCAGATCACCGCCGTGAGCAGCAGCGGAGGCAAAATCTTACTCACCAACCATCCAATACAGTCTCCTCTCGCCCGTAAACCGGCAGAGATTTCCCAATCGATTGCCACGCCCATCGCTGCATCGGGGCCGGACGCCGGGTCGGCTCGCCGGCTTGAAGCCATCTCCGGGCAACTCTCCCCGCAGATCCGGGTTAGTGAAGGAAGC
>JAKART010000127.1:0-866 GCA_021819255.1 Acidobacteriota bacterium | reverse complement strand
CAGGCGGCTAGCCGGCTTTTGTGAAAGTCCTGTCAACTTTATGTGGAGAATTCGCGTCTCTACGTAAAAATATCCGCACGATACAATAAGCTTCTGCGCAAAATTAACCGCTTAAGATACGACCTGGAGTCAGAATGAGAATTGCCATACTCGGTGGCGATGGTTACTGTGGATGGGCCACTGCCCTCTACCTTTCCAGCAAAGGACATTCGGTTGCGATTGTCGATAACTTCTCCCGCCGCCTGTGGGACTTTGAACTGGGTGTCGAAACCCTTACCCCTATTCGCTCACTGCCCGAACGTCTCGCGGCGTGGCAGCAGCTCACCGGCAGAACCGTGGAGACCTATGTTGGGGATATTGCCGATTATGACTTCCTGGCCGGCATGATCCAGTCTTTCGAGCCCGAGGCCGTCGTTCATTTCGCGGAACAGCGCTCCGCCCCATACTCCATGATCGACCGGAAGCATGCCTTGTTCACCCAGATGAACAACGTTAGCGGAACCCTGAATCTGTTGTTCGCCATTCGCGAAATGGCCCCCGAGTGCCACATCGTAAAGCTCGGAACGATGGGCGAGTACGGCACGCCCAACATCGATATCGAAGAAGGTTACATCACGATTGAGCACAACGGACGCCGTGACACGCTCCCGTTCCCCATGCAGCCCGGCTCTTTCTACCACCTCTCCAAGGTGCATGATAGCCACAATATCCGGTTTGCCTGCAAAATATGGGGGGTTCGAGCCACGGATCTGAATCAGGGCGTCGTCTACGGCACGCTTACCGATGAAGTCCAACTCGACGAAGCCCTCATCAATCGCTTCGACTATGACGAGGTCTTCGGCACCGTTCTCAACCGCTTTTGCGCC
>JAKART010000126.1:6345-6683 GCA_021819255.1 Acidobacteriota bacterium | reverse complement strand
CCGATCTGTGGCGCGCTATCTGGATCGCGTGTACGCTCCGGATCGCCTGCTCTACCCGATGCGCCGCCGCAAAGGTGTGGCCAAAGGCCGGCTGCCAGCGGCTACCGATCCAGCCCAAATCTTTGAACGCATCGGCTGGGAGGAGGCCCTGGATGAGATCGCTCAGCGCCTGCAGCGAATCGCCGACGAGTTTGGCCCGGAGAGCATCCTGCCGTACAGTTATGCGGGCACGATCGGCCAATTGGGCTATGGGTCCATGGACCGCAGGTTCTTTCATCGCCTGGGAGCCTCGCAACTGGACCGCACCATCTGCTCCTCGGCCGGCGGCGAAGCCCTGA
>JAKART010000126.1:0-6335 GCA_021819255.1 Acidobacteriota bacterium | reverse complement strand
GAGTCCGGCTGGGAACGCCGCCCCAGCAGTTTGCGCGCGCCGGACTGATTCTGGTTTGGGGAGGGAATGTGCATGGCAACAACATTCACCTCTGGCCTTTTGTGGAGCAGGCGCGGCGCGGCGGCGCCCGGTTGGTGGTCATTGACCCGTACAAGACACGCACGGCCGCCCTGGCCGATGAGCATCTGGCCATTCATCCGGGAACCGACGTGCTGCTCGCCCTCTCCATGATGCACGTTCTGTTTCGCGACGGCTATCAAGATGCCGAGTATCTTCGCGAGTGTACGAACGGAGCCGACCAACTGCGCCTCCACGCGCTGCGTGCGGAGCACGCTCCGCGGCATGTTTCGGCGGTCACGGGCATCCCCGCAGAATCCATCGAGCGCTTGGCGCGCGCCTATGGCGCGGCAGGGCAGGGACGGGGCGGACCGGCTGTGATCCGGCTCAACTACGGCGTGCAGCGCAGTCAGAACGGTGGAACGGCGGTACGCGCGGTATCCATGCTGCCGTTGATCACCGGAAGCTGGAAGCAGCCCGGGGGCGGTCTGTTGCTCTCCGTCAGCGGTGCGTTTCCTTTCCATTCGCAGCGCTTGCAGATGCCTGAACTGATGCAGGCCGGCCCGCTGGGACGGGCGGCGCGCACGATCAACATGTCCGCGCTGGGGCTGGCGCTGACGGAGCCGGGCAGCGAAGGCGGTGCGGGCCAGGAACGCTCCGCGCCGGCGGGGCCTCCCGTCAAGGCGCTGTTTGTCTACAACAGTAACCCCGCCGCGGTTGCCCCCGACTCCGGACGTGTGCTGCGCGGTCTGCGCCGCCCGGACCTGTTCACCGTGGTGCATGAACAGTTCCTCACGGATACCACGGACTACGCCGACCTGGTGCTGCCGGCCACGACCTTTTTGGAGAGCAAGGATCTGATGGGAGCTTACGGGCACCTGTTTGTGCAGATCTCGCAGCCGGCCATCGCCCCTCGAGGGGAGGCACGCTCGAACGTCTGGTTGTTTGGCCAACTGGGCAAGCGGATGTTTCCTCACGAGCCGGCATTTGCCGATGATGAGGATCAGTTGATCGACCAGGCCCTCGGCAGCGGCCACGCCTACCTTGCCGGGATCACGCGGAGACGGTTGGAAGATGAAGGTCATGTGGCGCTGCGGCTGCCCAGAGATGCTGACGGAGAGACGCTGCCCTTCAGCACCCGGGAGTGGTTCGCCACGCCCAGCGGCCGCGCCGAACTCACTCCTGTTCCGGAGTGGGTTCCGCCCGTCGAGTCGCGCCATGGGGCGGAGGGCGGAGGAAGATTTCCTCTGGAGTTTTTAGCGCGCAAGGCGGATCACTACATGAACTCCACATTTGCCAATCTTTCGGGGCACCGACAGATGGAGCGCGAGACGGCGGGCAAGCTGGAGATGCACCCGATCGACGCCTCCGCGCGCGGCATCGTCCATGGCGATCCGGTGCGAGTGTGGAACCTTCGAGGGCAACTCACCCTCACCGCGAGCGTGGGATCCACCGTTCCGGCGGGGGTGGTGGCCTCGCGCATGGACTGGCGGAAGCTGAGCTTGGACGGCGAGAACGGCAATGCGCTCACCAGTGAACGGCTTACCGACATCGGCCAGGGAGCAACGTTCTATTCGACGCTGGTGGAGGTAGACAAGGAACTGGGTATGAAGTGACTCCGGCAGCGGATCTTGGTCCCGGGCGAAGCGCTTTTGTGAGCCCTCGAGCGCCGATGTGCCGCCGCTGCGCCTGGGAGCAGATTAAAATCGGGCAATGCCATCGACGCCCATCGTAGATCTGGTTGGAGTGGGGCTCAATGCCACCGACACGTTAATTCCCCTGCCGCACCTTCCCCAGCGGGGGGCGAAGATAGAGTATCGGCAGGAGACGGTAATGCCCGGCGGGCAGGTGGCCACGGCGGTTGTGGCCTGCCAGAGATGGGGCATGCGCACCCGTTATGTGGGCAAGTTGGGCGACGATGATGCGGCGCGGCTGCATGCCCTGGCCTTTGCGCAGGCTGGAGTGGAGACGCGGCTGGTGACGGTGCCCAACGCCGCCAGCCCCCGATCCCTGATTCTTGTGGACGGGTCTGGAGAGCGCACGGTGCTCTGTCGGCGCGATGATCGGTTGACCCTCCAGCCCCGGGATCTGCAACGGGAGTGGGTTGTGCGAGCCCGGGCTTTGCACGTGGATGGCTTTGACACCGCCGCGGCGACGCTGGCTGCAAGCTGGGCCCGGGAGGCCGGCCTTGCGGTGACCGCGGATCTGGATGAGGTCTATGCCGGGGTGGATGGGCTGATCGAGCAGGTGGATTACCTCATTGTGAGCCGGGATCTCCCCTGCCGCCTGATGCAGGAGAGCAATTTACTGCGAGCCTTGCGCAAGATGCACTCGCGCTATGGGTGCAGGTTGACGGCGGCGACGCTGGGCCCGGATGGCGTGCTGGCCTGGGACGGTCTGCGCTTTTCTTTCAGCCCTGCCTTCCGCGTGCCGGTGGTAGATACAACCGGGGCGGGAGATATCTTTCACGCTGGATTTCTTTATGGTCTGGCGCAAGGCTGGGAGTTGGACCGGCAGTTGGCCTTCGCCTGTGCCGCCGCCGCGATGAACTGCATGGCAAGCGGCGCTCGCGGCGGCATTCAACCGGTGGAAGAGATTGAAGCGCTGCTGGCTGGCTGCGAATGCTATCCCCGGCCACAAGAGTTCGCCGGGGCGCTGGCCTGACCGCCACGCAAGGCCGGGTTGAGGCTGCGGGCTGATCGGGAGCGCAGCGGCGGTGATCGGCTTCCGCAGGCAACGCCTCCCATCGGGTAAAATTTCAGAGCAGAGGGAAGGATGGTGTCGGGATGAGCTCACCCAGGGAATCGTGGTTGGACCGTTGGTGGCCGCTGCTGTTGATCCTGTTTGGGATCGCGTGTGTGGTGATTCTGGATGTGTTTCATCCCATGCATTGAGCAGGAGCCATCTTGCCCCAGTGATCGCGCGGCCTGCAAGCCTTGGCTCCGCGTCCTGCCGCCGTGGCGGCCGCGCTAGACCATTTTCCCTGATGATGGGTGTACGGAAGCGGGCGTTCCGTGGCGTTTTCATTGAGGAAAACGCCCACAGGAGTCGTTCCCCTTGCTTACACCTTCAGGGAAAATGGTCTAACGCGAGCGGGTCTTGGCGGAGGGAGGCGGGGGTGGGTAGTTGGGCTTGCGCCGGCTGGGCTTGAAGATGGCTGGTTCGGAGCGGAGGTCCAGCGGGCCGAAGCTGCGATGGGTCTTGACGGCTCCGGCCAGGGCGAACTTCAGCTCTTCGATCCCCTCGCCGGTGACGGCTGAGATCTTGAAGAGCGGCAACTTCTTGCGCCGGGCAAAGGAGGTCAGCCGCTGGAGCTTTTCGGGGTTGGCGGCATCGACTTTGGTGGCCACCAGCAGTGTGGCTTTGGCCGCCAGCGCTGGGTCAAAGGCCCTCAGTTCAGCGGTGATGATGTTGTAGTCCTCCACTGGGTCGGGGCGGGGAGATCTCGAGAGGCTCGCACTGTGGGTGCGGGTCTCCTGAGTGGCTGGGGAGGACCGGCTGGACTGGCTCTCGGCCATCGCCTGCGCAGCCGAGATCTCTCCGGCATCGGAGACGTCGATCAGATGGGCGAGGACGCTGGTCCGCTCGATGTGCCGCAGGAATCGGACGCCAAGTCCGGAGCCAAGGTGGGCTCCCTCGATCAGTCCGGGCATATCTGCAACCGTGAAGGATTGCTCATAGGGGGCGTCGCCGATGCGAACCACCCCAAGGTTGGGCTCCAGCGTGGTGAAGGCGTAGTTGGCGATCTTGGGCCGGGCCGCGGAGATGCGGCTGATCAGCGTCGATTTGCCGACGTTGGGATAACCCACCAGGCCCACGTCGGCCAGCAGACGCAGTTCCAGGCGAAAGTTGCGCTCCTCGCCGGGGCGGCCCAGTTCGTGCTCCCTGGGCGCCTGATGGGTTGGGGTAGCGAAGTGCTGATTGCCGCGCCCTCCGCGGCCCCCACGGGCAATCACGATCTCCTCGTCCGGACGGGTGAAGTCATGCACCAGTTCGCCGCTGGCTTCGTCGTAGAGCAGGGTTCCCACCGGGACGTTGAGAACGGTGTGCTCGCCGGCGTGACCGCTCATGTTGGAGCCCAGACCGTGGCCCCCGCGGCCGGACTTCCACTCCGGGTTGAAGCGAAAGTGAATCAGCGTATTGTGGGTGAGCGAGGAGCGCATGAGGATGTCGCCGCCATGACCGCCATCGCCGCCGGAGGGGCCGCCGCGAGGAACGAACTTCTCGCGGCGAAAGGCCATGCAGCCATCCCCGCCGGCGCCGGCCTTTACCCGGATTCTTGCCTCATCAATGAACATCAGGAGCCTCATCCTGAAGTTTACAGAATGGCGGGAAGCGAAGGCGCCGCGCCCGGCCAATCAGGCCCTGCGGGGGCTTGCTGCCGCAACTCCGGTCGGAGTTCGAACCGAGGCGCGGAGCTCTCTTTCTGGGAGCTCCTCGAGGGGGGAGCCTGAGCTTCCGACTGCCTGCTTCCGTTCTCTGAAGATCTGCCCTTGGCTTGATTGGTTGATGACGCGCTTGCTTCCTCTGCGTCCTCGCGGCTTCCAGCGCTTACGGCTGCAGGGCCGGCGATTTCGATTGTTCACAGGCTTTTAATCATGTATGTTCAGACTATCCAAAGACCTTGTACTGCGTTAGCGATCTTGGGCTGTACCCGTGACCGTAGGGGTCGTCCGCTCGCTGAGCGTTACCCACAGACAAGAGTCAACCCTGTCCATGCAAGCCGCAATGCGTCACGCTTGCTGCGGCCTGCGTTGCCGTTGTCCGCATTCACTTTGAGGAGAGTCAGCTATGCGAAAGCTTCTTGCCGTGGCATTGTCTGTGGGTCTTTTTCTCGGCGCTGGTGCAGCGAGGGCGCAACAGACCCTTGGGTCTTTGAACGGAACGGTGGAGGACGACTCGGGAGCAGCGGTGCCGGACTCCATGGTGACGGCGACCGATCACGCCATCGGCGTGACCCGAACCACGAAGAGTCAGGCGAATGGATACTTCCAGATCTTTGACCTGCCGGTGGGCACCTACGAGGTGACCACGACGCATGATGGTTTTGACACGACTGACTTGACCGGCGTCGAGGTCCAGGAGGCTACCGCCAAGACCCTGCTGGTGAAGCTGAAGGTTGGACACGTTGCAACTGCGGTGACGGTGACGGCCTATCCCCTGCTGAATGCGACCGATACCACCAACGGCTACACGCTGGACAAGGCCCAGATCGCCCTGACGCCTTTGGCCACGGGCAGCTTCACGCAACTGGCAATCCTTTCGCCGGGCGTGAACGCTGAGCTGCTGAGCGGCGAAGGCGTCAACGCCGGTCTGGGGAATCAGCCCATCTGGGCCAACGGCCAGCGCGATACCTCCAATACCTTTCAGGTGAACGGCGTGGACGCTGACAACCTGTTCAACGGCAAGAGCTCCAGCAGTGACACCTCGCAGCGTTACAACTTCAACATTGGCGAGGGGAACACCGTCGGCGGGGCCATCATCGAAGGCAGTTCGGTGTATGGTTCCAACGGCAACAGCCTGCCGGCGCCCCCGCCGGAGTTCATTCAGGAGCTGCGCGTCAATGCCTCCATGTACGACTCGGAGGAGGGCGCCACCAGTGGAGCGCAGATCGACGTCAACACCCAGACCGGCACCAACCACTATCACGGTCAGGTGTACAGCAACTACTCCAACAGCGCGTTGAACTCAGCGCCATTCTTCTTCAATCAGGATGCCGTTCTGGCGGAGCAGGGTGTGGGGGCCTTTCCCATGTCGCTGCGCAATCCACTGCTGCATCGCTGGACCCTTGGCGGCACATTGGGCGGCCCGGTCATCAAAAACAAGCTCTTCTTCTTTGTGGCCTATCAGCATCTTTATGACTCGGATCAGGCCACGGGCCTTACCCAGATGACCGTGCCGCAGGCATTCAACACCACCAACTGCCCCAACGGCCGCACCAGCGCGTGTCTGCAGGCGCTGAACCAGGGATACTCCGGCGGCACAAGCCCGATTACCCTGGATCCCTCCGGGGTCGCCGAGGCGTTGTTCAACGCCACCCTGCCCAACGGGCAGTATTTGATTCCCTACGCTCAGACCTCAGCGCCCTTTGCCTACGATGTTCCGAACGTCACGCTCCAAGGCACTTCGCTGTTCAAGGGAGATCAGGCGACGGGCAGCCTGGACTACGACGTTACCCAAACCGACCGGTTGAGCTTCAAATACTACTATCAGACTGACCCGGTCACCATGCCCTACGGCTTTACCTCGGAGGTGGGAGGATTTCCCTCTGTCACAGA
>JAKART010000125.1 GCA_021819255.1 Acidobacteriota bacterium | reverse complement strand
ATGTTGCATCCATGCAACGGCGATGCAGATGCGCGGTAGAAACAGAGACAGAATCAGAAACCAGAGAGGAATGGCGTGCGTCACCAGGTTCAGATGGATGGTCATGGAAGAAATAGCTCCTGAGCGTCAGACGCAGGCTGTGCCGCGCAGACGAATTTTCGAACTGCAAGAACGAGACCCGAAATCTCTTCGACCGAAGCGAAGCCGCGCTTGACAGATTTATCGAGCTGGGCTTACCTGGCGGAGAAGTTAAAGTTGGCCGTGCTGACGGCTCCTCGCGTGACCGTGATCTGGACGTCCTGTTCCCCCAGCTTTTCCTGCACCGCCGCCAGGGTATACCTCCCTTCGGGAAGGCCCGTGATGTGGAAGGCCCCGTCGGAGCCGGTGACGTCAAACCATGGGTTCGGGGCCACGTTGATGAAGGCGCTCATCCATGGGTGGTAACTGCAGCGGACCGGGATCATGACCTCAGGCGTCTTGAAGGTCTCTGTGCGAGGCGCGGAGTTGGCTGGCTCGGAGAAATTTGCCGAGGGATTGCCCGCCTGGGTGGGAACAGTCGTGATGTTGTGGACCGTGGCGTCAGAGTTGACGAACTCGACCGAGCCGCCCTGCTGCACTGCCACCACATGAGGAATGTAAGAGCAGCCTCTCTGATCAAGCACCACCGGTGGGGCGCCGGCGGCTACGAGACCGTTCGGCGCTCCGGATTTGACGTAGACGTAGACGTTGGCCAGGCGATGGTGGCTGACGACCACCTGCTCGGTGTAAACGGGCAGGTTCGCCTGATAGCACCCTGGATCGGCAGATACGTTCAGGCCAATGCGCGGCGGCGCCTTGCCCGTAAAGGATATGACACCGGAGACTCCACCGGCCTCCGAGGGGGGTGTCAAGGGCACCGGATGAGGAGCTCTGGCCGGCGTAGAGAACGAGGGGCTTTGCCTGCAGCCGCCCAGCGCCAGAGCGAGCGGCCAGAAAAGAAGAAAAGTAGCGCGAGAAGTCACGATGTTGACTTGGATGCTGCCGAGGAGTGGAGGGTGGTAGGAGCGCTTGAGGGAAACCTCGGGCGATGGCTTTTATTGCGAAGCAGATCCTCCAGTTCCATTTTGAACTCGTTGACGTCCTTGAAGTCCCGATAGACGCTGGCGAAGCGGATGTAAGCCACCGTGTCAATCTCCTTGAGGCGGGCCATGATCAGCTCGCCAATGGAAGCTGTGGAACGCTCTCGTTCGTTGGACTCGGCGACGAAGGCTTCGACGGCGTCGACGATCTCCTGCATCTGCGAAACCGAGACCTTGCGCTTCTGGCAGGAGTGGAGCAAGCCGGTAAGGACCTTCTGGCGGTCAAAGTTTTCGCGGCGGCCATCTTTCTTCACCACCATGTAGGGGATCTCGTCGAGGCGCTCGTAGGTCGTGAAGCGCTTGTGGCAACTTACACACTCACGGCGGCGGCGGATGGAGTCGGCATCCTTGCTCTCCCGGCTATCAATCACTCTATCTTCGATGAAGCCGCAGTAGGGGCATCTCATGGCTGCCTTGATTTTAGTGCACCTTTGCCATGAATGGGCCCATGGAAGCAGGCGCGGAGCGGCGTTCTGCCGGAAGACCCTGCGCGATCTCGGAGGTCTGGGGTGGGCCGGGAACCGAATGCCTTGTGCCGGGGAGGAGGTTCCCACGGTCGAGGAATGGAGAGCGGGAGTCACGTCCGGCTGGCAGCGTCACTCCGCTCCGGGTGCCTCGCCTTCCCGCCTCGCTTCCTTCAGGGAGATGCCTTGCATCTGGGCGGCCAGCAGGCCCGCGGGGATGACGGCAAGATTGCCAACCACCAGGATGACCGCGCCGCAGGCCGTTGCCGTCTCCAGCGGGACATTGAAGAAGCCGCGCAGGGCGGCGGCCAGGAGGGCGATCTGGGTGAACCAGCCGAGAATGGGAAGCTGTAGAAGTGATCCTCCCAGACTGGTGGCCAGCAGCAGCATGGTGGCCGCAAAGCTCAGGCCGGCCAGCTCCGGAGTGGCGCGGAACGCGTGGGCGGCGGATAGATACATCACAGCAATGATGAGCCACATGAAAAGGGAGATTGCCAGGGAGGCGAAGAACTCGCTCAGGGTAGAAACAATGCGCAGACCATGACTGAACTCCAGAATTCGCTCTGAGCTCGTGTGAGCCAGGCTCCCCGAGATGGGGCGCAGCGCTCGCCGGGCCATGGAGGCTACATGACGGCCGGCCAGACGCAGGGAGATCGCAAAGACAGCCAGAAAAAGGGTGGCTGCAAGCGAGACGGCTCCGGCGCGGGCAAAGGCCTCATGGTGCGGCATGTTGCGCGGAGCCAGCGCCAGCGTGATGGAAAAGATCATCGCGGCTGAGGCCAGATCGAAGGCGCGCTCGATGGAGTAGACCGCAAGTTGCATAGCCACCGGGGTGCGAAGGCGGCGAGCGATCAGGTACGGGCGTCCCAGGTCGGCAAAGCGGCCGAAGAGACCGACGATGGTAAAACCGATGAGCTGGGGCGCGAACATCTCTTTGGTCGATGTCTGGTGCAGCGGGGAGAGCAAAACTCTCCATCGCCAGGCGCGCAGCCAATAGCCAAGGTAGGTGCACGCGAAGGCCAGAAGAATCAACGGTAGAGAAACGAAGCGAAGCTGATGGAGCAGAGATCGCCAGCTAAAGTTGATGTGTCCGCGCGCCATCCAGACACAGAGAGCCAGCAGCACCAGCAGCGCAGAAAGCAAGGTGCGGGGCGGAAATCCGCGCCTTCCGGATGTCGCCGGTTCAGAGTCAGGCTTGGCGATGTTGGCCGGCCTCCTGAGTGATTCCATCAGGGCGCGCCATTTGAGGCAAAGTTGTTGGCCGATGGATCAGGGGCGACGGCAGCGGCTTGGCCAGGCAGGACATCCGCACCCGCATTCGGCAGAGCGGCAGATGAACCGGTTGTCGCGCCCTCCGCGGAGTTGTGGACCTGGCCTTCGCCGGGGCCGATTCCGGGCGAAGCGGACAGTGCGCGTTGCAGGGCCAGCTTGCGTCGCATGAACTCTCTTAGGACGCGGTTGACGTAAGCGCGGGTCTCAGGATACGGGGGCACGGCATGGTAACGGTCCACCGCGGCTGGTCCGGCGTTGTAGGCAGCTAAAGCAAGGGCAAGGCCATGTGCGTCGTTATGGGAATCGTAACGGTCCAGAAGCTGATCCAGATAGGCTGCGCCGCCAGTGATGTTCTGATCGGGGCGAAAAGGGTCCTGGACGTCGAACTGCTTCGCGGTTCCAGGCATAAGCTGCATCAGACCCTCAGCCCCGGCTCGCGAGACCGCGTCGGCGCGGCCGTCGCTCTCCGCCTGGACGATGCTGGCCAGCAGCGCTGCATCAATGCGATGCTGCCGGCCGGCGGTTGAGAGGAGTTCAGGAATGTCGGCTGGAATCTGCCTGGCGTCGGCTGCAGATCCTGCGCTGCGGGGTTGCGCCAATCTGGAGGGAGTTGCACCGGGCCGTGGAGGATCGGGCAGGGTTTGAATTCTGACGATCAAGCGGCTGGAGATATCGATGAAGTCGCCGGAGTGCGGAGAGAGAAAAAACAGACGAGTGCGGTTGCCATCCACTGGCTCATATCTTGCGCAGTCATAGGAAAAACCATTGCTCAGCGTAATGCGCTGGAAGGCGCGCGCAGAGGCGCAGAGCTGCGCTCCCAACAGGGCAAGGAAAGCCGCGATCAGAAGGGGGGAATCTAAGCGGATACGGCTTGGTCGATGACGACGCACTGACCTTGAGACTATCATTCAGAGTTTAAAGGCAGCAATAGGCTCAGTCATGGCAGCATCCGTATGGGAACTAGTTTAGGAATCTAGTTCAGCCCGGCGGTCATCTTGTGTCAGGGAGCATGGCAATGCGTTGTCCAACTTGCACAAAAGGCAGAATGTACCGGTCAAGACAGACGATGATCGACCGACTCGTTTTCAGCCGTTTCGGAATCTTTCCCTGGCGCTGCCATCGCTGCCGCACAAGGGTGCGGCTGCGAGTTCGAGAGGAGTACCACAGCCGCCCCCAACAGATCTGGATGGGCTGATGGAGTCGTCTTCCGCCGCGTCCTGAGACCGAGTGAGAAGGCCCGTCCTTATCTCCCCGCACCCGGGCAGAAGATCCCATTCGAATCACTTTGACGCGCCAGAGCCGGCGAAAGCTGCTTCAATGGCCGTGGCCACGCCGTCATGATCGTTGCTGGGAAGAAGGGTCCAGCCTTTGGCGATAGCCAGAGATCGCAGGTCTTCTGGAGCGTTGCACATCAGGGCGGGTTCGCCGGCAAGACGCAGCATCGCCAGGTCGTTCCAGTTGTCGCCGATAGCCATGATCTCTTCATGACCAATGCCGCGAAGGTTGGCCAGGCGCCCAAGAGCGGAGGCCTTGGAGCATCCGGCGGGCAGGATGTCCAGAAGCGTCAGATCCGTCTCCGGGTAGGTGGTGCGGTGCAGCGCGGCTTCAGCGTCCCCGTCACCGGCGTGAGAAGCCTCCGAAGCCAGTTCCTGGTCGCCAACCGGGATGACTCGGGGGTGCTGGACCAAATGCGCTTCAGCCCGCTGCATAGGTTCGATAGGACCGCATAGCATCATCTGGATCGGCAACTCCCGGCCCGGTTGAAGCGCCTCTTCAATGGGATTTGCTTGCAGGATGTACCGCCGGTTGGCTCGCATCCAGCGGCCGATGCTGGAGTGGATCCGGTCGATATTCTGGACGATGAGAGCGCCGCGGGAGTCGTTCCCATCTGGACCCGTCAGGTCAAAGGTGAGAACCAGACCGTTGCGGTAGTCGTTCAGGTAATCGCAGAGCCAAAGCGCCGTGGAGAGCTGCAGGTGAGAACGGTGAATGAGATCCGAGCTCAGCGCTCGGATCACGGCGCCGTTGGAGCTGATGACGGCCGATCTGGGCTTGAGTCCGAGATCGCGCAGCGCCTGCATGGCGAAGCTATGACGGCGGCCCGTGGAGATGACGATCTCCACTCCGGAATTCTGGGCAAGCTCCAGAGCCGCGCGGTTGCGAGAGCTCACCTGGCCGGAAGAGTTCAGGAGTGTTCCATCGAGATCGAGGGCGATGAGGCGGGGCGGCATCTACGTCTAGGGTAGCCCATAACCGGAGTTGAGAGCCTGGAGCCCGGGAAACGGGAGCACTCCTGATGGGCGCCGGGCGCTGAAGTTGATTAGGATGATGCGTATGCCTTTGATGGCTCATCTGGAATGCATTCGCTGTCGCCATCGGGTCTCCATGGAGATGCCGCCGGCGGTGGCAATTCCCCCGTCCCTCTGCCCGGTGGATGGCGGCCCGCTGCTGGTCCGCTATGACATGCAGGCGTTGCGCATCCGGGCGCGTCGGGAGATGCCCGCGGAGTTGGCTGCGCGGCCGGGTCACAGCCTGGGAATGTGGCGCTACGCTGAGGTGCTGCCGGAGGTGACGCCAATCTCCTTGGGCGAGGGTTGGACTCCCTTGCTGCAGAGCCGGCGCCATGCCCGATTGATGGTCAAGGATGAGGGCGCCAATCCCACAGGAACAGCCGAAGTCAGGGGGGTGGCCATGGCCGTCTCCCTGGCAGGGGGCTCTGCCGGCGGGCCGCAAGAGCGCCGGCCTCTCGCGGCTCTGTCCGTGGCGACGGCCGCCTACGCGGCCGCCGCGGGAAGGAAGGCCCATCTGTTTCTGTCCAGGGATCTGTCGCCCGAAAGTGAACTGCACGCGGTGTTGTACGGCGCCCAGGCACACCTTGTGGATGGTCCAAGGGAGCAGTGCCGACGGCATCTGGAGCAAGAGATGAATCTGCGGCGAACGGCGCAGGATGGGATGAAAGATCTCTGGATTGACCTCTCCGCGCCACTTCATCCGTTTCGAGTGGAGGGCGACAAGACCTTGGGCTATGAACTGGTGGAGCAGATGGGCTGGAAGTACCCCGACGCGCTGCTCTGGCCCGCCGGCGATGCAACAAGCTTAATGGGCGTCTGGAAGGCATTTGAAGAGATGGAGGCGTTGGGATGGGTGGTTGGAAGACGTCCCCGCGTGTATGTGGGAGAGATCGCGGCGGGAAGGTTCGCGGTAGAGCTGGACAGTAGCTCCCTGGAGATCGTCGTGGCATCGGGCGGAAAAGTGGTGAAGCAGGACGAGCGGAAGATGCTGGCGGCGCTTTCGGATTTTGCCCGGCAGGATGGCGTTTTTCTTTCACCGCAGGGAGCGGCGGCGGCAGCGGCGTTTGAGTCGCTTGCCGGCAACCGCGAAATTCGATCGGACGAGCGCAGCGTGTTGGTGAATCCCTCCGCAGGCTGGAAGGATGACGATGCGTTACGCTCGGCAATGCCTGTGCTCAGGCGGGGAAGACTCCCTACCTCTCTGCCGGTGGGTGGAATCATCACTCCGGTTTAGCGGAGGCCGTGCGTCGCCGCCGAGGATGACGATGGGTTCGCAAGCTGCTCCCGGATCAGCCGCAGCCGGGCAAGGTTGCGGGCGCTGGAACTCGTTTCGAGAGCTTGCGACGAAACTGGGTGATCGAGGGCATGAGGCCGGCCAGATTCGCGGAGAGCCCAGATTCGCGGAGAGCCCAGATTCGCGGAGAACCCAGGTTCGCGGAGAACTAGGAGTCCGGGGTTCGCCGAGCCTGACCGTCGCGTTCCTTATTGAAGCAACTCCTTCCGCGAGGACCGTGCTCTCCAGCAGCTTTGGCCTCTGCCTCGGTCATGTACTTTCCATTCCTCGTCCGGCCGTAGTAGCGATCACCAGGACAGTGGTAGACGTGGGTGGAGAGGTTCACCCA
>JAKART010000124.1 GCA_021819255.1 Acidobacteriota bacterium | reverse complement strand
ATCTCGGTAACGGCGCGGCGGCAAGCTGCCCGTCCAACCACTCGGCCTGTGCAAGAGTGCGCGGAAATCCATCCAGAATGTAGCCGCGCCGGGTATCGGGCTGTTGCAGACGGCTTTCCACCATCTGGTTGACCAGATCATCCGGGACCAGTTGGCCGCTGCTCATCAACGCCTCGGCTATCACACCCAACGGGGTTTGATGCTTGCGATTTTCCCGCAGCAGATCTCCCGTGGAGATCTGGGGGATGCCAAACTCATCCATCAGCCGCTTGGCCTGGGTTCCCTTGCCCACTCCTGGCGCGCCAAGCAGCAGAATCGGACCGGGAGGAAGCTCTTTCGTATTGTCCGGGCGCGGCGTCATGGGAACGAGGGGTGATTCCTATCTCTTGTTCGCTTTGCTGGACAGAACCCTTCGGCTCGACTCTTCATCAAGAGCCAGAAGGGCAAGAAGAGTCCGTGCTGCTCGGCAAGGTCTCCAGAGGATGCGCCGGAGAGAGTCATCATGGATGCACGCTCTCCCAACCGGCCGGAAAGAGGAAACTACCAGGTTCTGCGGCCGCGGATACGGCCTGATTTGGGAGAGAAGCCGTCATAGTGACGCATGATGAGCTGTGCCTCCACCTGCTGCACCGTGTCCATCGCAACCCCGACGACGATCAGCAGCGAGGTGCCGCCAAAGTAAAAGTTGAGCCCCAGGCCATTGGTCACCCAGGTCGGCAGATGATCAAAAACACTGCCGATCAACCAGAGATGATTGAAGTGGATGCCCGAGATCAGAAACATGGGAATGATCGATATGGCGCATAGATAGATTGCGCCCACCAAAGTAATCCTTGTCAGCACATCGTTGATAAAGTCCGAGGTGCGCTTGCCCGGCCGGATACCCGGGATAAAGCTGCCGTACTTGCGCATGTTATCGGCGATATCGTCCGCGCGGAAGATAATGGAGACGTAGAAGTAGGCAAAGAAGATGATGGAGACGATGTAGAGAAAGACATACCACGGCTCCGCCGGAGCCAGGGCGCGGAAGATGGGGCCCAGAAAGGTTGTATCGCGCAGCGGGCCGGAGCCAAACAGGCTGGCGTTTTCAAGCAGCATCGGCGCTGAAAGAATGGAAGCCGCGAAGATGACCGGCATCACGCCGCCGGAGTTTACCTTCAACGGCAGGAAGCTGCTGGAAGCCTGGGTCATACGGCGGCCCACCATGCGCTTGGCGGACTGGATGGGAATCCGGCGCTCGGATCGCTCCACGTAGACGATAAAGGCCACCACCGCAACCATCATCACGATGAGCAAGCCGATCGCGATGGGTGTGAAACCTCCCCACGCCTGCGTCGTCGCCTTCTGATAAAGATCAACGATACCCCGGGGAAGACCAACCACGATGCCGGTAAAGATCAGCAGGGACATGCCGTTGCCGATGCCGCGATCCGTAATCTGCTCGCCCAGCCACATGATGAACGCTGTGCCGGCCGTCAGGGTGATCACGCAAAGCGGCAAAAAGGCGCTCTTGCTGATGTTCACCATCGTCTCGCCCGTGCTCGTGTTGGTCAAAGTCAGGCCGATGAAGAAGCTCTGCACCACGGCCAGCAGAACCGTCACGTAACGAGTCCACTGGGTGATCTTCCGCCGCCCCAGCTCTCCTTCCTTCTGCAGCTTGGCCAGCGGCTCATAGATCACCGTCAGCAACTGAAAGATGATCGATGCCGTGATGTAGGGCATGATGCCCAGGGCAAAAACCGTCAACTTGCGCAGATTTCCGCCGTTGAACAGGTCCAACAGACCGAGCGCTCCGCCGGCGTTCTGATTGAAGTACTGAGCCAGCTTGGCCGCGTCGATGCCGGGCGTGGGGATATGCGCGCCCAGCCGGTAAACCGCAAGCAGCGCCAACGTAAAGCCAATCCGCTTGCGCAGATCTGGAATGCGGAAGATGTTGAGGAATTTCTCGAGCATCGATTTGCGGAGCCTCAGACCGAGGATTTCAGCCCGGAGTGCGAGCCGGGCAGTTTGAGTCGGGAACTTGCGTCAGATGCCCATCTAGCCCACGGGCGTTCCTTGCTGGAGTTCTCTGTCTATTTTACGCGGAAGCAGCAAAACAAGGAGCAGAACCAGGATCGGTCACCGGCCCGGCCGGAGGACCAGCATCCCAGCCGGCCAGAGCGGGTCCGGAGCGGGTCCGGAGCGGGTCCGGAGCGAGCCCGGAGCGGGTCCGGAGCGGGTCGGGAACAAGCCCCTGGAAACCCGCCTTATGCGGAAGCGGAGCTCTCCGCGCCAACCACCACTGCCTTGCCACCGGCCGCCTCAATGGCCTTCTGCGCCGCCTTGGAGAACTTGTGGGCATGCACCGTCACCGCCGACTTCAACTCTCCGTTGGCCAGCACCTTCACCAGGCCGTTGCGTTTCTTCAGAATGCCGCGCTCGGCCAGCTTCTCCAGCGTGAGCTCGGTCTCATTGAGTGCGGCAATCGTGTCCAGACCAAGAACCGCATACTCCACCCGGAAGATGTTCGTAAAGCCGCGCTTGGGGAGCCGGCGGTGCAGCGGCATCTGGCCGCCTTCAAATCCCCGCATCAGCCTGGAGCCGGACCGCGAGCCTTGGCCCTTGTGACCGCGCGTGGCGGTCTTTCCCATGCCGGAGCCCATGCCGCGGCCCACGCGCTTCTTGCTTTCATTCGCCTTCTTCGGCGCCTTGAGATTGCTGAGATTCAATGCCATGATGCCCTCGCTCACGCCGGCTTGGCCTGCTTGCCCAGCCGACTCGCATGTTTGGCCTCCCGGCGGAGGCGGAATGATTACTCGACGATTCGGACCAGGTGAGAAACCTTGTTCACCATGCCGCGAATCGACGGCGTGTCTTCACGCTCGATGACCTGATTCAGACGGGTGAAACCCAGGCCTTTGACGACCAGCTTGTGCTTGACCGGCGTACAAATCTGCGAGCGAAAGTACTGGATCTTAATCTTGGCGTTCTCTGCCATAACGAAACTCCTCGGATAGACTTGCGAAACCTTCCGGCCCAGCCTTGCGGTCCGGCCTGGGCAGCCGTTCCGCAGAACGGCTTGCCGCCTACAACTCTTCGATCGCCTTGCCGCGCAGGGCGGCCACCTCTGTTCGATCGCGCAACTGCGCCAAAGCGTCAAACGTGGCCTTGATGACGTTGTGCGGGTTCGCTGATCCGATGCTTTTGGTCAGCACATTTTGCACCCCGGCCGCAGTCATCACCGCGCGCACGGTCTTGCCGGCGATCACTCCCGTGCCCTCCGGAGCCGGCTTGAGCAAAACCTGGCCGGCGCCGTAACGCCCCAGTACCGCGTGCGGAACCGTGTACTGGGTCAGATTCACTTTGAGCAGATTCTTCTTGGCTGCCTCAATCCCCTTGCGAATCGCCTGCGGGACCTCCTTGGCCTTGCCGGAACCGTACCCAACCACGCCCTCGGCCGGATCGCCAACGATCACCAGCGCGGCAAACGACATGTTCTTTCCGCCCTTGACCACCTTGGTCACACGGTTGATGGAGACTACCTCGTCCTTGAGGTTCATCCTGCCTGCATCCAACTTCTTCCTGATTGCCATGTCTGCTTCCTCTTTGCTTCCTGTGTATCTCTCCGGCACACCGGTCCGGAGGGTGCAGTCCTCGCTGCCTTTGTGGGGACGTCTGTCGCGTCCTTGCTTGTCTGCCGCGTTCGCTCCCGGCCGCGGCTGAAACTCTCTGCCGGCGGCTGGACCATTTTCCCTGAAGGTGTAAGCAAGGGGAACGACTCCTGTGGGCGTTTTCCTCAATGAAAACGCCACGGAACGCCCGCTTCCGTACACCCATCATCAGGGAAAATGGTCTAAAACTCTAGACCGGCTTCGCGAGCCGCATCCGCCAGAGCCTTGATGCGGCCGTGATACAGATAGCCACCCCGATCAAAGACCACCTTCTTAATTCCCTTCTCTGCCGCGCGCTCCGCGATCAACTTACCCACAGCCCGCGCCGCTTCCACATTGCCTCCGCTCTTGCGCTCCACACCCTTGGGAGTGACCGTGGACGCCGATGCCAGCGTGACGCCGCCGGCGTCGTCGATCAACTGTGTATAGATATGGTTGAGCGAACGGTAGACGTTCAGGCGCGGGCGCTCGGCCGTGCCGGCCAGCTTGGCCCGGATGCGCTGATGCACGCGCTGACGAATCTCATTGCGTTGACGCAGATTGATCATGTTGGTTCTTCCTTTCCTAAGGGCGTCGCCATCCTCTGACGACGTTCGGTGAAATATCGGCCATGCCGGCCTTCGCAGCGCCTGCTCTCATCTGGAGACGCCGAGCCTTCTGGCCGGGACCGGCTTACTTCGCTCCAGTCTTGCCAACCTTCTTCCTCAGCTTCTCGTCGGAGTAGCGGACTCCCTTGTTCTTGTATGGATCCGGCTTGCGCAAGGAGCGCATATCCGCCGCCACCTGTCCGACCTTCTGGCGATCGATTCCAGAGATGGTCAGATGCGTCTGCTTGGGGTCGATGGCCACCTCAATTCCGCTGGGCAGCGGGAACTCGATAGGGTGCGAGTAGCCCAAGGTAAAAACGACTGTATCCTTGCCCTTCATCTCCACACGATAGCCGATGCCGATCACATCCAGCTCCTTCTTCCAGCCGTTGGTGACTCCCTCCACCGCGTTGAAGATCAGCGCCCGGGCCAGGCCATGCACCGCGGCATGGGCGTCATCGGGACGCTCCACCTGCAGCACGCCGCCCTTCTCTGAAACTGTGATTCCAGGGGGGAGCAGAGCGTTCACCTTGCCCTTGGGGCCTTCCACAACCACAACGTTGCTCTGCACGGCGTACTTGACGCCCTTGGGCAGAGTGATGGGCTTCTTGCCGATACGCGACATAAATGCAATCCTTATTGGCTTGCGAGTCCCTCACCAAGGCGAGTTCCACTGCAGCCGGCGATTTTGGCTCGCCTGGGCCATGCCTGCTTCCGCTCCACCGACATGGAGCAGCGTTCAAAATCCTCAACTCCGCCCGGATCGGAGCAGGGCGGCTCCCCGGAGCAAGACCTCCAGCGAGAGTCAGACCCTACCAGACCTCACAGAGAATCTCGCCGCCAACGCCCTCGCGACGCGCCTGCCGGCCGGTCATCACACCCTTGGGGGTGGTCATGATGGAGATGCCCAGGCCTCCCTGAACGCGCTTGATCTCATCCTTGCCGATGTAAACCCGGCAACCGGGACGGGAGATGCGCCGCAGGTCGCGAATCACAGCCTCATTGTTCGGGCCATACTTCAGGTACACGCGCAGAATCTTCTGGCCATCCTCTTCGGCAGCCTTGTAGTTGGCAATGTAGCCCTCTTCTTTGAGAATTCTCGCGATCTCGGTCTTCAGCTTGGAGGCCGGAGCATCAAGCTTCTGGTGACGGGCACGGTGCGCGTTGCGAATGCGAGTAAGAAAGTCTGCTACCGGATCAGTAAGATTCATCGTTTTCCTTTCATCCCCCGTTCGCTCCCTTCGGACTGCTTGCGCCGGCGGGGAGAACCTGCAGGAATGGTTTTGGCGTCAGAACGCCGAGGTTGAATACTCCCTGTGGCGCGCTCGATCTTTTTGCCGACGGATCGGTTGCGCGCCAAGGCGATGCGTCGCGCCGGCTACCAGCTCGACTTGACCACACCCGGAATCTCGCCCTTCAGCACAAGATTGCGGAAACACAGGCGGCAGATGCCGAACTTGCGCAGAAAGCCGCGGGGACGGCCGCACAACTGGCAGCGGTTATGCTGACGGGATTTGAACTTGGGCTTGCTTGCGTCCTTGACGCGCTTTGCTGTAGTCGCCATAACGAAATTTCTCTCTCCAACTCACTCAGGTGAAACCCTTGCTTCGACGTCCGCAGCAGCCTCCGGCCGCCCCGGAAAGATCCTGCTCGCTTTACGCCCCCTGGCGGAACGGCATGCCGAAGCTCTTCAGCAGCTCGCGCGCTCCGTTGTCGTCCTTGGCCGTTGTCACGATGGTCACATTCATGCCCTTGATCTTGTCCACCTTGGCGTAGTCGATCTCCGGGAAGATCAACTGATCGCGCAGGCCCAAGGTGTAGTTGCCGCGCCCATCGAAGCTCTTTGAACTGACGCCGCGGAAGTCGCGCACTCGGGGCAGCGCCACGTTGATCAGCCGGTCAAGAAACTCGTACATCTTGTCTCCGCGCAGTGTCACCATGGCCCCGATCGGCATGCCCTCGCGCAGTTTGAAGGCCGCAATCGACTTCTTGGCCTTGGTGATCACAGGCTTCTGCCCGGCGATCGAGGCCAGATCCGCAAGCAGAGGATCGATGATCTTCACATTCTGCGTCGCCTCGCCCAGCCCCATGTTGATCACAATCTTCTCCAGCTTGGGCACAGCCATGCCATTGCCGACGCCCAGATCCTTTTGCAGCGCCTGCTTGATGCTGTGGTGATACTTCTCCTTCAAACGTGCCGCCATCGCTTCTCTTCTCTTTCTCCACGGCTTCGGAGTGCCTCTCGGAGGGGTACCGTTTCGTGGGGTCAACCTCTAAAAAAACCGAACATCGCCTGAAACCGAACGTCGCCAGCCATCTTGCGCCCTGCATCGGCCAGCGTTATTTCCTGAACTTCTTCTCCGCAATCGCGCCGCCGTTGGTGCGGGCGATGCGCGTCTTCTTCGTCCCTTCCACCTGATAGCCCACGCGAGTGGGCTTTCCCTCAGAGTCGGCCAACATCACATTGGAGATGTGAATCGGCGCCTCCTGCTCCAGGATGCCGCCCGCGATATTCTTCTGCGGATTCGGCTTCAGGTGCTTTTTG
>JAKART010000123.1 GCA_021819255.1 Acidobacteriota bacterium | reverse complement strand
AGTTTTGCGCCCTTTGCTGCTGGGTTGTCGAGAAACGGGGCCACATACTCGGCCTCAAGCAAGACGGCGTCATATGGCTGCGCGATTTCCACTTCTCTAAGGCCGCTCCGGCTCCGCACCTGGAAAGGTTGGACAGACAACAGGGAACGCAACCCAGCTCGGCGGGGAGTCGTCCAGAGAGTTCCTACCCGCTCCCTCACCGCATCGACGGCGTCATTGACAGGCGCTTCCCTCACGGTGGCCAGAAGGTCGACCTGGAATCCCATCTCGCGCAGGATCAGAATGCGGTTCCACATGTCAACCGCGGCACCGTGCGTTGGAGGATAGGGGAAGTCATTTGCAACAACCAGAAGTCTCTTCATGAATCGCTCGTGCCTCGAGGTAGGTTAATCAATTAGATCAGAGGAAGCCCTTGCGTATCTGAAAAGCCGCAAGAGAAAGCAGAAGATGGGCTCGAAGACGCAGCCTTCGTCCAAAGCCCAGCCGGCCCTTCCCGGTCGCCGTCGCTCCATGCCGCCTATTCAAAACGAGCGGCTCCGGGATGTACAGGGCACGGCGACCGGATAAGGAGTTCCTGACGCCAATCCAGATGTCGTGCAAAACATCGTAGCCGTGGGGCAGAGGAAGAACCTCGCTCAAAATCTCGGCTCGAAATGCCATGGTGCAGCCCCCATAGCGGTTACGGATGAGATTTGCCCAAAGTCCTTGCCGAAACGGCCCCCGATTTTCAAAGTAGGACTTGGAGATCAGAGCGCCATTGGAATCGATCAGGGCATTATCGGTCGCCACGAGTGAAACATACGGGTTGGTCCGGAACGCCTCCAGAACGGTCTCCACCTTGCGCGGATCCCACAGGTCGTCCTGATCGCTCAGAAACAGAATCCTTCCGGACGCGGCGCGTAAAGCGTCTTCAAAGGTTCGCAGTACGCCACAGTTTCTCTCGTGCCGGAGCAGCCGTATCCTCGTGTCGCCCACGCCCAGTATCTTCTCTGCGGTTTGGTCGCTGGAGGCGTCATCGACAACGACGACTTCGTCATCGGAGCCAAGCTGCACCAGGATCGACTCCAGTTGTTGCGCGATATACAGGCTGCCGTTAAAGGCCGCCATGCAAACGGAGATGCGCGGCCTCTCCCCGTTGTTCCTCCCTTCCCAGGCTTCCTCCGCTCCGGGCATCCGCTCGCCCAGATCTCTCCGCCACTCCTCAACCCGCGCCCTCCTCGACCTGAGCAGGCGGCGCAGCAGACCTGCCCAAGCCAACTTCCGGATCTCTGGGCCACGCTTCTTTGCCAGCAGCTGACAGAACCGCCAGAGAGTCTTCCCCGTAAGCACAAGGCCGGCAAGAGATCCCCGGCTCATATCGTAGTAGGCGGACTCGGCCAGCAGATAATTTTGAAAGCGCGCTGGTCCCATCGGCTGATCCGAGATCAGGGAGAGTTGGTGCTCCAACCTGAGCCTATCCGCAATGTAGACTCGTTTTCCGCACTGATAAAGCCTTCGAAACACGGAGGCGTCCTGGTAATCGAGCCAGAAGCGGTCATCAAATCCTCCAATCTGCTCCAAGGCGCTGCGCCGAAACAGGGAGCCCGAGTTGAAGGCGTGGACCTCGCCAACCCCAAAGCCGGCGCTGGGGGGCGGGAGATAGCGCACTCCCCATGGGCGAATGCGGATCGGCGACAGGACCCTCCCCTCTTGGCAAAGATGGGGCACAATCGCTCCGACATCCGTCACACCCTCCAGCCTGTCCACAATCGAAAGCAGGCATCGCAGATAATCGTGCGGAACCTGCGTGTCCTGGTCAAGGGTAAGGATCCAGTCGAACCCGTTCTGTTTCGCGAAGTTCAGCGCGTAGTTATAGGCCCCGGCTACTCCCTCGTTACGAAGGGCCCTTTGGTAGAGAGCGCCCTGCGGCGTGTCCTCTGCAACGGCGTTGCTCAGCGTATTGTCGTAGAATAGAACCCAAGCCGGGTTTACGTTCTCCCCAACGCTGTGCGCGGCCGCCGTCAGCGTTTGGAACGCCGCGGACTCAGATGGCTTCGTCTCGTAAAGTGCAACCACCACCAGGATGCCACCGCGTCCAGGTTCAATCTCAGGCATAGTCGCTACTCCTAGGAGGCGGGCTCAAATTAGCGACCCCGACTGCAGAAATTTCCAGGACGACGAGGCTTGCAAACACAGGACCACCTAAGCAATTTAGGAGAATGATTGCGTCAAGCGCCAGGCGCTTCCGGTCTGTCACCGCTTCCGCCTCGCGTGCCATTTCGTGAAGCCTGCCGGAATCTCGCCTCCCAAGCATTCCGCCGAGGGCAACCTGCCAGCGAGGCGAGCCCCCTTCCCCGGCCTCTTGCCCAGTATCACCTCATCTGCTGTGCGTGGGGTGGACTCGCTGACGGTGTCGCTGCGGCGCGCGGCCGCCAGCGGGGCCTGGGATTCGAGGGGCAAGCGGAAAGTTTGCTGCGAGGTTCGCGGATCCCGACTTGTTGAGCCTACATGTTGGCTCCTTGCGTACTTAGGCGCAGTCAAGGATACCACGACTCCGCTGCTGTGTCGCTCGCATAGTGGAGCGCATAGTGGAGCGGCAAGCTTCGGGGCTGGGCAGAAGCATCGTGCTTGCGCAGCCCCTCGAAGAACCGCCTCCCCAACCTTCTCCGTCACCTCGTCGGGGCCCGGCGCCAAGGCGCTTTGGGAGTTGCGGTTGGGACGCCAGGAGGAACGCGCATTTCCGTTCTGCTACACTTTGTTAACAGCCCGCCCTGCACTAGCGGCAGGACATTCGCACACAAGGAGTTCTCGCCCATTGGAACTTTGAAGGTCGCCCCTCCCTGCCCCTTGCGGCATTATTTCGCGCGGAGCTATGCACCGAACCTGTTCGCGGCCACCCTAACCCGTTGGAAGGGGGCCTGCTGGCTCTTCTCGCGCTCCGGAAGGTCAGCTTCGGCGCCCGCGAAAAGAACGAGATTGCTGGGTCGGCAACCCGACTGACCCAGCGGCTACGATTTTCGAGGCTGAGGCAGGCCGTTACAATATGGCACCTCACGCACCGCATCCACTGAGCCCACTCTCATATGACTGTTACGGCCGCAGCCATGATACTCACGCTTCTGACAGTGGCGAATTATCGCATCGGGCATCGACGAGTACTGTACCCTCCGTTTGTCTACTCACTAATCTGGTGTTTAGACACCTACCTATATGGCCTATCTTGGATGGATATCGATAGGATCCAGCCTATTACCTGGTGGGCAGTGGTCCTCGGCGCGCTGTGCTTCAGCATTGGCTCGTGGGCCGCGGCACTGGTGCCCGAACGCTTAGTCAGACTAAGGCTCGCGGAGTTAGAACACCCGACGCGTTCAAGCCTCGGGATGAAGTTACTTATCCTGATTTGCATTTTGGCGTTGCCGTTCATGCTTCATGAGATCCTGTCTCTTGCCGCCAGCGGCAGCGGAGGGTTGTTGGCAAATACTAGACAAGCCACTACAGATATGGCCAATTCGGGAGAGACGCTACGCGCCTATCCCGCAAGCACCTATCTTCCAGAATTCTCCGTTTGGATAGCCATCCTCCTCTTTGTTGAAAGGGCAGGTAAGCATTTTAAGGCGGCGGCGGCCATTGCCCTCACCTGTTGCCTCTTATCAACCGGCAGGACCTTCTTTCTGATGCTCTTCTCGGGATTAACATATGTACAAATATTTAGGCAAAAAGGGGTTTCCATTCGAGCGGCAGCGAGAATTGCTGTCATCCCTGTCTTTCTGTTTGTCTGCATATTCCTGGGGGTCATTTTCATCGACAAAAATCCGAGCAATTCCACGGTTGGCTTAGTAAGTCTTCTCTCGTTTTTTACGCTAGGCTACACCTTAGGACCGCTCGCTGCACTCAATTACGTGCTCACACACCCTACGATGTACCTATCCGAGCCCAACCGAACGTTTGAATTCTTCTTAAAGGTGCTTTCCTTCGTTTCAGGGATCCCAGTCGCCTCACCCCCACTCCTCGACAAATTTGTTTTTGTCCCATTTCCTGCCAATGTCTATACACTTTATAAGCCTCTGTTCACAGATTTTGGCTTCTTCGGGATGTTGTGCGCAGTCGGCGTCTTCGGATCTGTACAGACTCTGATTTACCGAAAGGCGCTGGGGGGCGGAAAGATCGCGCTATTTCTGAGCGCACTCCTAATGTTTTCGACTTTCATGTCTATATTTGACGACGCGTACACCAATTTCCAACAACTTTTTCTCATGTCGCTGTTGTTGCTCCTATACTACGGGTTCTTGAATCGATTAGGCGTGGGGCTAAAGGTGAAATCACACATTCGCTTTGAGGTTGGGTTACCGCGCTTTCGCCTCAGGTGGCCGGAAGGGGCCTTGTGTGCCGCATACCCCGGGGACACCTGTCAAAAATCGGGCTCGATTTCGGAGTCCAGACTAAAATTAGGTGTAGGTGGGGGGGGCGACCGCGGTACGCTGAGCCGCCCACCCCTCGAGCAACGGAGCGGCCCATTGGAAGAAGCGCAGCGGCGGGAGGCCGACGCAAGTTGCCAGCGAGGAGGCCAGCAGGATCGTTCTGATCCGAACACGAGTTGTCGCGATCTTCGCCAGATCTAGCCTAGCCATGGAAGCAACTTCCGGCCTTGCCCCCGCCGTTATCAACGGTGTACCTAGCCAAAAGCTTGGCGATCTCGCCTCTTTCGGGTTGGCCGAAATTGAATTTCCAGAGCGCCGCGAAGGCCAGCATCTCCCCGAAGCAAACCAGTCCACCCAGTGCAAGGCGGCTGGGCGCGTGGCGGGCCAGAAACAAGACTACGAGGAGGGCCGGGAGGCAACAGCCTACTGGCCGCAGAATACCGTCGACCGCAAGCCGTCCGCGTGCGAATTTCATCTCGTCCGTACGCGGCATACTGACGATGAAATGGAGCAAAACCCCGACACAGGCTCCCACGAGAGTTCCCAAGGCCACCCCTAGCGCCCCGAGATACCGCACCCCGGCCAGACTACAGGCCAGATTTACAACCCCTTCTCCGAGTGGCGAATAAAGCATCCTCTGTTGCTGTCCCGCCGCAAAGCCGATCGCAGCATAGGGCAGCAAGGTAAGACGAATAAACTGTGCCAAAACGAGGACGGCGGCCATCGGCAGCGCATGCCGTGCATAGTCGGAGCCCACCCAGAGACGGAGGAAGGGGCTCATCCCCAAGAGGAGGGGGAGCACGACCAAGCAGAGCAGCGCCGTGGAATATCGAGTCGTCTTGACGACGAACGCCCCCAGGCGATCCGGGTTGGAGGTGGCACAAATGCCCGAAGCAATCGGGATCAGCGTGTTTACCACAGCGGACTGCGGGACCGTGAGCATGGTGCTCACCGTCGCTGCGACAGCATAGTAGGCCGCGGAGCGAAAGTCGAAGGCGGCTACGATGGGCATATCCAGCCCGGTAATTAACACGCCGCCTAACTGTGTCGCTAGGGACGCAGAACAGAAACGCACGAACTCCTGCGTAGCCCTGCGCGTCACGTTCACCCGCCGAATTAGGCCGTGCAGGTTGAGCCGTTTCCAGGCGGCCTCGTACATACCGGCCTGCAGCACGTAACCGAATGCCATCCAAAGAGACATCACGGTTAAGGAATGGTGCCGGTACGCTGCATACGCCGCGCCAGTCGCTCCCAGCACCCGGCCCACGCTGCCCGCAAGGGCGTTCACCTGATTCATTTGCAATCCAAGGAACGCTCCCGCTAGCGTGGAAAATGGGAGGGTAAAGGCCAGCGACAGGCCGAAGATCAGCAGCGCACGAGCTGCGTCCAATCGGATCGGAGGGGGTATGCTCGGGAAAAGATGATGCAGTTGCCAAGCACAGAGGATTGCCAACGCCGCTGTCGTCAGCGCCGCAATAAGCATGATCATCCCTGCGCTGCTCAGCATCGTCCCCATGTAACGGTCGTCGTTCATGCCGCGCGACCGGCCGACGAACCGGCTGATTGCCGACTGCATGCTCCCGTCGAAGAGCGCGACGTATGTCCCGATCTGGAGAATAAGGACCCAGGTCGCGTAAGACGGCTTGTCCAGGACGCGGACCAGAATCGGCGGGAGGACGAATACCGTAACGGAGAGCGCGGCCATCTTCGTCAGATTCGCGGCCGAGTTCTTCGCCACCACGGAAAGTACGCTTGTGTAGCCGCGTGACGACTCTTCGCCCTTGAGTTGGCTCAACACCCTAGCGTGAACTCCCCTTCCGGGAGATCGAGGAACAGCAGTTCAGGCCGGAAAGCTCCCCGTCTCCTTGCGAGCCTGCGCTCTCCGGTCCGCGATGCGCTTCGACTCAAACGCCGCCCCTCGCTATTCCTAATAAACTCCCAGAAGCCAGAATACTTGATCCGGCGGGTGACTCCCATCGAAACCCGCTCCCTCGATCGGGCCAGGGCCTGGCCCAGCGTCGAGCGGCGGGCTCGCAGAATGCTGGGTTTGTGTCCCGCTTCTTGAGCCACGCCCCGACAGGCTCTCGCCGGCTAGCCTCTTGCCCGGGGGCCGGGGGCTTGGGGCCGCTGCAGCCGGGGGGAGCCAAGGGCGACAACACCTGCCTGATTCTGCTACCGGGGCGCGGGCAGGGCCTGCGCCCACATCTTGAGCTCCTTCGGGGTGCTGATCCGCTGCGCCAGGATGGCGTCAAAGAGCTTGCGCGTGTTCACTGTGCTGTAGGGGCTGTCTACTCGCGCCGCCGCGGTCTGGCCGGGGAGCTTCACCATGTACACAGGCCGGGGATCGTACTCTCCGCCGTGGCTGGCAAGTTGATCTTCCTCGGTCCATCCATCTTCGATCCGCGGCTGATAC
>JAKART010000122.1 GCA_021819255.1 Acidobacteriota bacterium | reverse complement strand
CCAGTGCGTCCGCCGCCAGTCTGGCCTCCGCCAGCGTATCCAGTTGCTCCTGGTACACATTGCCCAAACGGAACAGCGGAACACCAAGCCGAACCTTGCGGCCATCCCGATCTACCCTTTCAAGATAACCGCAGGCCAACAGAGTCCCCACCAGGTCATGGATCGTTGAACGCGGCAGCCCGGTCTTCTCGCGAATCTCAGCCGCCGAGAGACCACCCGGCTCGCCCTCAAATACCTCAAGGATGCTAAGGGCTCGCGTAACCGCGGTGACGATCCTGCTCACTTCAACACCACGGAATCTACTGCGTGAGCCCTTATGGATTCCCAGTCGTACACAACTCCAAGCCCTGGGCCGTCTGGCACCTTCAACATCCCATCGGCATCCACCGCATTGAGACCATCCCGATAGTCGTCGGCATAGATCTCCTGGGCTCGACCGATCTCATCGGTCAATGGATGCACAAGAGCCATTTCATAGAAGTTCGTATTGCGGATTGCCGCCATTATTTGCCTTTGCGCCGGTCCAGGAGCGTGGATCTCTACGTCCAACCCGAATCCCTCCGCAGCATGGGCAATCTTCATCGCCCCCGTGATGCCGCCGTCATACTCGGGATCGACACGCACCAGATCGGTCCCACCGCCTTCGATGAAGTTCACGTGCTCCTCCAGTCCGCGAACGTGCTCGGTCTGCAGGAGCGGAGTTCTAAGCAGCTGCCGAAGCCGTGCATGGCCATGAACCGAAAGGCCCTGGTCTTTGTACATGTCCTCGAGCCAGAGGAAGTTGCATTCGTCGCAGGCCCTGCCCACCTGCCATGCCTCTAGCCAGGTACGCAATTTGCCAGCAGGATCCAGCATTAAGCCCATAGTTCCGCCCACGGCCTCGCTGACCGCGTAAACCGTTGCGATTACTTCCTTTAACGAATAGTCGTCCCAGAGATGCAACTTGAAGGCGGAATAACCCAGATCCCTGCACTCAATGGCAAACTTCGCGAACGCGCCCGGCGAGTCCAGTCCACCATTCCTGTCACCGGCCATCGTCGAAGCGTAGCATGGTAGCTTCTCCCGCCAACCTCCCAGCAGGGCCGAGATCGATGAGCCGTAATACTTTCCGGCCAAGTCCCACAGTGCAATATCAAAGGGGCCCATCCCCATCTTGTCGAACTTCCGCAAGGCATGCTTCGCAAGGTCATAGATCTGCTCGCGGGCCAGTGCGTCGTGGCCTATTAAGCTCCTTCCGAACTTCAGGAACTGCGCAAATGATGGCGAATCACCACCGACATATTCGCCAACGATCCCCGCAGAGGACTTGACCCGATACCCAAAACAGCTCACGCCCTTCTTGCCCTTCGGTTGATAGACGAGTCCAACTCCCTCAGAGTCTTTTCCGAGATCCGGCAATTGATAGCGGGCCTCAATTACCTCTATCTCTTCGATCGCCACCTTAGCCATATCTTCCCTTCATCAATGTTCTCCAACCCGCCACGCCAAGACCAGGTGTGGCAGGGTGGAACTAGCGCTAACGACCAGCCTCCGTGGAGATCTCAGCAGCGGCAAGCGACCGCGCCACGACAGCCTTGTACTCGGCGAACGCAGGGAGATCCAATGTATGGCTGTCCCTCTTTGTGCCAAGCCCCACCTCCACTTCGGAGACCACCTCACCCGGGCTGGCCTTCATTACGATTACCCTCCCGCCAAGCAGCACCGCCTCCTCTACGTCATGCGTGATGAAAAAAACCGTACGGGGCTTTCGTTCCCAAGTGCCCAGCAGGTCTATCTGCAGTCGGCGCCGCGTTTGGGCATCCAGGGCGCCGAACGGCTCATCCATCAGGAGAACCTGTGGCTCGGCGGCATACGCGCGCGCAAGAGCCACCCGCTGCTTCATGCCGCCAGACAACGCCTTCGGGAGTACATCCGCTGACCGCTCCATATCGACAAGGCGCAGATATTCGATGGCAGCCTCCCTCCTGTCCTTGCGCTCCATTCCGCGCATCTCTAAGGCGAACTCGACATTCCTTATTGCAGAAAGCCACGGGAATAGCGCGTATTGCTGGAAGACGACACCCCGATCACGAGCTGGCCCCTCTACCAATTCGCCTCCAACGTAGATGCTCCCCATCGATGGCTTGAGTAGACCTGCGATGCAATTCAGAAGCGAAGTCTTCCCGCATCCGCTCGCCCCGACGACGCAGACGAACTCGCCGCTCGCCACCTCGAGCGAGATATCTCGGAGCACCTGAACCTGTAGGGACCCAGCAACCCCACGATAAGCGAGAGAAACGTCCTGTATCGAAATCGTGCCCGGAGCAGCGTGGTGATCTGTACGGCCTCGAGGCCCATCGTGAGAGGCCGTCCGGTTCTCCTGAGAGGATTCGCTCATCGCCATCGCTACCTCGCTATCTCCGCTGAAGGCTTGTCATGACCGCTGTCTGACCTTGGTCATCCACCACGTCAGCCCAGGCCACAAGCCTGCGCTCCAAGCGGAGGATTACGCGGTCCAGCGCGAGCCCGATGATCCCGATGACCATAATTCCCAAATAAATCGTTGGAAGATCAAAGTACTGTCCGGCTTGAGTGATCATGAACCCTAGACCATGCGATGCCGCTATGAGCTCTGAGGCAACCAAGGTTGTCCATCCTGTTGCAATGCCCAGCCTCGCAGCGGTGAGAATTGCCGGCAGGGACGCCGGTAGAATGACTTTCCGGAACAATCGCATGCCGTCGGCGCCCAATACCCTGGCAGCATTGATCTGGACAACCTCGATCATTCGGATGCCCTGGTACACCGTTACCATGCCGATGAAGTACACGGCGAAGAAGATTACCGATATCTTGGCTAGCTCGCCGATACCGAAGAAGACTATCACCAGCGGGATCAGCGCGATCGGGGGTATCATTCGCGCAAACTGAATCCAAGGATCAACTATGTCCCGCAACCACCGAGCGGAGCGCAGGATAAATGCGGACGGGACGGCAAGCGCAAGACCCGAGAAGAAGCCAACCAGTACGCGGGTAAGGCTGTAGAGGGTGTTTGTTAAAAGGACTCCATCTTTTAGGTCCTGAATCAGAACCCGCACGACCTCGATGGGACTTGCTACGTCGCTCGGCAGGAAGATGCTTACACCCTGCCAGACACCGATTCCGACCACCAACGACAGGAGAGCACGGCCGTAACGCCATACTCGAAGGCGCACCCTAGCCCGTACGGGCGGGTCCGTGAACGCTCGGGTGCCTTTGGCTCGTCCGGACGCAGGAGGGCCGAGCGGCTCTCTCTCCGGTTCGGGAAAGGTGCCAGGCGGGGACGCTTCCTTGCTGATCCTCCGAGGTAGTTTCTGGATTGACATTGCTATCCTCCCTGAAATCAAAGTATGGCCAGCGGATTTACCGGGCATCCGCTAGCCCCTTCCAGTTTCAGCGGCGCCACGACAAGGCAGAACTGATACTGTCCTGTCTCCTGGCACACTTGCGCCAAGATCTTGAGATCAAGGCCCTCCAGAAACAGGACTCCCAGATCCCTGATAAGGCGGGCGTGCAGCGCCTGGTAATCGTCGGAATCCACTGGCTTTGTGTGTTCGTTCCCGAGAGTATCGGTACCAAGCAGTGCGATATCGTTGTCGGCAAAAAAATCGACAACTTCGGGGAGGCTATCCAAACCGGGTTCCTCGTAACCGCGAGTCCGCTCCTGGTTCGCTGCTTGATAGTAGCCATCCTCCAACCATCCGGTCCTCAGCAGCAACGCCGAACCTCGGGGAACCTCGATCGACCTGCCTCGCAGGTTCATCTCGATGTCGGCCACGGTAACGACATCGCTAGCCCCCAGGCCACGGCCGTTGCGACCCACGAGATCCACTAGCACCGCCGGTACTACCACACCCCGCTCGGCGATTCTCGCAACGTTGGCGTGGCGAAGAGAACCGATCGTCGTCTCCGCCGGTACGCCGTTGTACAGAATCCCATCGGACCAAGCGTGGCCGAGGGCATCAAGGTGGGTGGTACCGTGCAAAGGCATCGCAAGAAAGTCGGATGCGAAACACGCCCCCTGCGCTGGCGTCGGCGCTATCCCCGCCTGGTAATGCGAATAGTCCTTGACCATGTAACGCTGCGACGGTATGCGCCCCGGCCAGACCGGTTCCGGCCTTCGCCCATCGCCAATGCGCATGCCCAACGGAATGACCACCCCGCTTCGAACCAGTTTCAACGCCCGCAAGACCGCTTCTGGCCCGCATGCCGCATTGAGCATGCCTATCTCATCGTCAGCGCCCCACCTGTTCCAGTTGCTACGCCGACCGCCCTCGCTAGCCCCGCCAGTCAACTGTCCCCTTTGGAACTTGTCTGGCGTCAATCAACAGTCCCTGGCCGAAACGCACGCACTGGTGGCGACTCCGGCCAGGCTGTACGATCTGAACGGTACGGCCGATGGGAGGATGCCTTCTACGACATAGAACTTGTTGTAGCTCTTCATCCACGTCTCGTCCCTTCCGCTAGTGTAGTTCTTTACCATCTGCGCACCGGTGAACCACACGGTGAGATTCTTGGTCTCCGCTAGAAGCGGCTGCGGGACGCTCGAAAGCCGCGACAGTTCACTTACCGCAGTGTTCAAGTGTTCGGTCCGGTACGTGGCGGCCTCCAACATAGCCGTCACGAAACGCTTCACCACGCCGGGATGGCTTGCTGCGAAACCGCTCGCCACACCCCAGTTCACGGGGAAGGCGGTCTTAGGATAGAAGGTTCTATCACTCGCGATGGTGACGGCGCTGGAACTCTTATCAAGGATTTCAGTTGTATTGGGCGCCCATCCAGCCATGGCAGGGGCGCTGTTGCTTAGAAACCCCGTGATCTGCTCATTCGGTGCCGTGTTTATCATGTGCACGTCCGAAAGGTTGAGCCCCGCCAGATGCAGCGTCTCCAAGAGAATCAACTCCCCGGTGGAGCCGAGAGGCACAAGAACGTTCTTCCCTTTCAGCGATGCCGGAGTGGTAACCCCGTCAGCTTTGTTGCCGACCACGGAATCCGCAAGGCTTACCGCATCGCTGAAAAGGTACTTTCCCAAACCCTTCATTGGCAGATACATTATGCCGGGCCCGATACTCGCAAACTGAATGTCTCCAGCCTGCATCGCCGATATTTCAGGAGGTCCAGTCTGGAATTGTACCGGCTTGACGATGAGACCCTGAGCCTTGAAGAAACCTTGATCGATCCCAACAGCCAATGCAGAGCCGCTCTGCAGGTTAGGCAAATAGGCTACCGCGATGTTCACCGGTTTCAGGGAACTTGCCTTGGACGTCGTCGATGACGCACTGCCACAAGCTGCAAGGGATAGGCTTGCCGCAAATAGTGCACCGCCTACTCCCAGCCGGGAATACCTTGCCTTCGGCACCTTCTGTTTTCTCAAACCCTGGCCGGTGGGTCCAAGCTCCTTTCCGGTACGACCCGTGAAACCTCCACCCGCAATATCAATATCATGATGACTCATAGTTGACACGTTCCCCTTTTCTCAATTAGCCAGACCGGCTCTTTACGCTCAAGCTACGCCATATGCAGGCCGCCATTTACATCAAGCTGGGCACCGGTGATATATGACGCGCTACCCGATGCAAGGAAGTAGATGGCTTCCGCAACCTCAGATGGCATAGCCGCCCGGTGAAGTGGTATAGGAGCAGTTGCATCGCGCATCCGCTCCTCGGACCAGTGTCCTATCATCTCGGTATCGGTGATACCCGGGTTGACACAGTTAACTCGAATGTGCCGATCTGCCAGTAGGCGAGCCATAGAGCGTGATAATGCGATCATGGCGGCTTTTGAAGCCGCGTAGCATGGCGACGAAAAAGCACCGGAACGCTGACCCGCAATCGACGCGATATTCACGATGCTCGGGCCCTCCGACCGCTCGAGGAGTGGGAGCAGCGCTCGAACCAGATTATAAGATGCGACGACATTGACGTGGTAGACATCCAACCACTCCTCGGTGGACAGACTCCATGGCTCGCTCTCGTTCACCACCGCAGCGCAATTGACAACCGCATCGATGCACGGCCACTCCCCGACCGCTGCCAGAACTTGGGATATCGTCGACTCGTCACGAAGATCCCCCTGGAGCGTGTAGGGCAACTCTGAGGATTGATCTGCCCTGTCAACGCCGAGAACCACCCAGCCCTTTTGAACGAACAAGGAGGCGCACGCTGCACCAATACCGCTGGCCGAACCAGTCACGATCGCTCGGCCGCCTTCTCGCGATGAATCCTGTGCGGTAGCCATTCCACTCCAACCTATAAACGATGTGTCCCATATCCCGGACAATGATCGGTATTAGCAACATTCTACACTCAAACCGCTCCTTCATCAAGAGTTTTCTCGGAAATCTGAGATGGAAGAGGCTCTCTCCTCCGGAGCTTCCCGCCGTGGCGTCCCGCCCAGCTGCAGTCGAATGTGCTCCCGCAACCGGCGGAGACGCAGCTCTGCCCGCTGGCCTGAACCATCGGCTTTGCCATCCCCTCCACCGGGAAGAGCAGATCCCGGGTGCGCCCAGCTGCAGTGTGGATTCCGAGCGCGTCGCCGGCCTCAACGTCCAGGAAGCCGCTGGCGAAACGGCGGAAGATGCAGCCGGCCAGGCTGGATGCGACGCGGACCTCCGGGCCGTGGGTGATGCCCGCTGGCTCAAAACGCATGTTGGCGTACTTTGCAACGAAGGTCCCGAACGGGACCCCGGCCGCGTGCGTATATATCCGAGGCGCTGGAAGACGAGCAAGGAGGACAGTAATGAATAACCTGATGGAATGGGCACGCGGCTCATCCCCCTACCGGGGGAACGCGCGGCTGATCCA
>JAKART010000121.1 GCA_021819255.1 Acidobacteriota bacterium | reverse complement strand
CAACGTGCCCACTCCTGCCGGGACATAGAAGGCGGGAATGCCTGCGCCGGCGGCGCGGATTCGCTCGGCCAGCGTTCCCTGCGGAATCAGCGTAAGATCCAGCGCACCGGCGATCACAAGCTTTTCCAGCAATCGGTTCTCCCCAACGTAGCTCCCGATATGGGATGCGATCGCTCCAGCTTCAAGCATCTGGCCCATTCCGAATCCATCGACACCCATATTGTTGCTGATGGTATGCAGACCCTTCACTCCTTTGCGTATCAAGGCGGCAATCAGATTTTCGGGAATCCCGCATAGTCCAAAGCCGCCCAGCATGATCGTCATTCCATCCCGCAGGTCGTGGACTGCGTCGTCCGGAGAGTTGACTACCTTGTTCACTTGCCTCCCATCTTCCAAGCCGTGCATCGCATCAATGCAATCCGAAAGTAGATTAGTCAGTGCAAGAGAGCCCCGCCGTGTTCTGATCGGACAATCCGCTGTCGCAATGGAACCGTTGTGCCATCCAAGCCCTTGCATCGCAGAAACGTCAAGCCGGCACTCAAGCGATGGTGACGACGATCGCAACTCCCATGCCGCCGCCGATGCACAGGCTGGCCACACCGTGTCGCTTGCGAAGACGATGAAGCGCATGGATCAGAGTTACCAGAACCCGTGCTCCCGAAGCGCCAATCGGATGGCCCAGCGCGATGGCGCCCCCGCTCACATTCACCTTCGCTGGATCCAGATTGAGTGCTCGGATCACCGCGATCGCCTGTGCGGCAAAGGCCTCGTTCAGTTCAAAAAGATCGATCTGATCCTCACTGAGACCCGCCTTGCGCAGCGCCACAGGCACCGCGGCCGCCGGACCCAGCCCCATCACATCGGGAGCAACCCCGGCTACCGCATAGGAAACCACACGCCCCAGAACCGGCAACCCATGGGTTCTTGCGTAGGGGCCGGTTGTGACGGCCAGCATCGCGGCGCCGTCATTCAACCCGCTGGCGTTTCCAGCAGTCACGGTTCCGGACGGTTTGAAGACGGGCTTCAGTTTTGCCAAAGCCTCAAAGCTCGAATCAGGCCGGGGGTGTTCATCGGCGCCGAACAGCGCGGCGCCTGTCTTGGTCTTCACGGGAACCGGAACGATCTCCGCATCGAAAAAGCCGCCCTTTACGGCGTCGGATGCCCGCTTCTGGCTCTCGAGCGCATAGGCATCCTGCTCTTGGCGGCTGATGTTGAACTGCTCGGCGACATTCTCTGCCGTCAACCCCATCGCGTAGTGGAGACACGGGTCAGTCAGGCCTTCGCTGAGGATGCTGTCGACGAGCTCACCCGATCCATAGCGGTAGCCGGCACGAGCCTGGAGCAGAAGATAGGGCGCGCACGACATGTTCTCAGCGCCGCCGGCAAGATAGAGTTGCCCGTCCCCGCACTGCAGCCCCTGCACCGCACTGATGACGGCCTGAAGACCGCTTCCGCACACGCGGTTGACCGTCTGTGCGGTTACCTGATTCGGCAAGCCTGACTTCAATGCAATCTGACGCGCGGTATTCATCCCGTTTCCCGCTTGCAACACGTTCCCCACAATGACATCGGCTATGTCTTCCACCGGCAGCCCCGGCAAAACGGCCTGGGTGACAACTACTCCCAGATCCACTGCGGGGATCCCCTTCAATGCTCCCTGGAAACCGCCAATGGGCGTGCGCCTCGCGGCCGAAATTACGATCTCTTGCATCTGGACTCCGTTCTTGCTTGCGGTGTCATGGCAGCGCCCCGCTTCGCCTCATCCTCTTGAGGAATTCAGATCTGCGTGGGTCGCTCCTGCGTCGCGCCGCAGTTATCCCTGTTGCAAGATCGAGGGCGTAGAAAATTCTTCCCAACCGAATCCTACTTGTGCATAATTAAAAGCCGTAGGTTCAATTCGGACACAAGCAGGTCTGAATCGAACGATCCTTCTTATTATGTTTCAGCTCCCTCTTTGGAACGAAAGGCGTTATGCGCCTTATAAGCTAACGGCTCTGGTCGACGTTCTTCGTGAGCAGGGAATTGCAGATGAGGCGATCCTGTCAGGCACAGGTCTCTCGGCGGAGAGCCTTGCCCGACCCGAAACTCTCACGTCCGTCCGCCAGTACATCGCCGTCTGCCAAAACGCCTTGCACCTGTCCAAGGATCCGGAGACCCCGTTCCGCGTCGGCAGCCGCATTCCGCTCTCCGCTTATGGCATGTACGGGTTTGCGCTCGTATGCAGTCCCACCATTCGCGAGTATTTTCAGGTAGCCGTAAAGTATCATCGCTTGGCGACACCGCTGCTTTCGATGTCCTGGCGCACAGATAAGGACTCCGTCTCCTGGATTCTGGCGATGAATCCCGTGGTTACTCATCAGAACTCTCTGGTGCGTTTCATCCTAGAGCAGCAACTGACGCAGTTGACAACGCATTTGAAGACGGTCGTGGAACCTGAGAGATGCCGTCCGCTTCGCGCCGCGCTTCCCTATCCCGCCCCGTCCTATCTGCACTGCTATAAACGCTATATTGGCTGCGACCTGAGCTTCGATCAGCCGGTCTGCGAACTCACCTATCCGAAGCCGCTTCTCTTTGAGAAGCCGCACATGGCGCACCGCCTCTCCTCGGCGCTGATGCGCGATACCTGCGATCGCATTCTCGGTGAGGTGAAAACATCCACGGGCGTTGCTGGTGAGGTCTATCAGATCATCGCTTCGACGCCAGGACACTCACCAACCATGGAGATGGTCGCCAAGGAACTTGCGATGACGGTGCGGACATTGCACAGGAAGCTTCTGCTGGAATCCACATCCTTTACCCAGATCCTTGACGATGTCCGCTGCAACCTGGCAAAGGAATATCTCCGCTCGACGAAGCTCACGATGGAAGATATCTCGGAGCTCGTTGGCTTCAGCGAAGCGGCAAACTTCCGGCACGCGTTCCGCAGGTGGACGGGCAGCACACCGGCCCACTTCCGCTAGCCGGCCTGTCCGCTTCCGTACGGCCGATCGCCGCTCTCAAACCACCGAAATTGGCGGACCTTCCGCGTCTGGCTCGTCCAACTCCCTGGAACCCCGCCGGCCGGCATCGCGGGATCGCGCTCCCGCTTGGCGCCGGCAATCTCCGTTTGCACCAACAAAAAGACCTCCCGGCATCGCCGGAAGGCCCTTGATTGCGCATTAGAACCCAAGCTTCAAAGAAAGTTGAATCACTCTGGGATTGGTGCTCATCGCAGTGATCGTGCCAAAGGCAGAGGCTGTCGGTGTGTACTCCAGGTCTGGATCGGCGAAGTTGGGGTGGTTGAGAGCATTGAAGAAGTCCGCGCGGAACAGGACTGTTGCGCCTTCATTCGGCCAATGAATCGGCACCGTCTTACTCAGCGAGAGATCGACATCGGTCTGGTCGGGCCCGCGTAACACCCCGTTGGGAGTGTCACCAAACCCTGCGCCCTCACCTGGGCCGAGCAACGCCGGCGTTGTGAGGCAACTGCGATTGACGTAGTTGTTGATGCGGCTGCCTACGGATCCCGAAGTCGGGAGGTTCTTTGCGGTGCAACCTGCCGCAAAGCTGGCCCGATCGTTGGTCTCGCCATAGGCGCTGTTCTCGTTCGTGTAATCAATGGCCAGTTGCTGGCCGTCCTGGATCACTGTGACGGTGGCAAGATTCCACCCTCCCAGTGTGTCCGCCAGCAATCGATGGGATCGCGGCGGTCCGGGAAGGTTGTAGACCGCGGACAAGACAAACCGCTGGGGCCGGACAAACGGGTCCGGTCCATATCCGGCGTGCAGATCGAGTTGATTGCCTGTCGGTTGGCCGCTCTGCGTTCCATAGGTGTCTCCCGGTACGTCGGTCAACAGCCGCGCCCATGTGTAGGACGCCTGAAACTCCAGTCGATTCTTGTATTGCTCGGACAGCGATGCTTCCAAAGCGTTGTACCAGGCTTCGGCTCCGGTCCGCAATAAATACATCGAGTTCGTTGTATACCCTACATACGGTGCGCGCTCGTAGGCGTTCGCTGCCGTATTTGTGGTAATTGGGGTAGTACCGCCATCATAATAAATCGGATTCTGCGGAGACGCCAGAGACGCCTGGTTGATCGATCCGCTCATGATCTGGTGCAGATCGCGTGCTCCGGCATACCCCAGATCGAAGATGGCGCCTCCCGGGAGCTTGGACTGCAAGCCCAGGCTGAAGTGATAGGTTGTTGGCGGGCGAAAGTTTGGGTCCAGCGCATCGGAAGTATACGAGGTTGTTGGAGAGTAAGGTTCAAATACAGGGTAGTTGGGAGTGGCCGGAAATGGATTGGCGTCGGACGCATGTACGTTATACGTCCCCGCCGTGACGCTCCACTGGCTGAACGGCTGTGAAGCAGCCAGTTGCAGCATCACCTGGCCCTGAATGAAGGTATGATAGGCGCCCGCGCCTCCACGAAGAACAAATCGGTCTGAACCAGGCAGCATCCAGGAAAATCCAATGCGCGGATTCCATACGTTCTGGCCGACACCGTTAATTCCGAACGTATTGCTGCCTCGGATTACGCCGGCGGGAAGGGGAGTCGGGCCGTTGTAATTGGATGCCACCAGCAGGCCGGCATCGCTTCCCGATGCGGGTGGGGCCTTGTCCAAATCGGCAAGGATGATGTTGCCGGCCATTCCATCGGCAACCCCAAGATCGCCAATGTGCTCGTAGCGTAAACCAAGATTCAGCGTCAGGCGATTTGATACCACGTAATTGTCTTGGATAAAGCCGTCGCCATCCTTGTACCGCCAATCCCGCGACAGATTCCCGACGCCCTCGAACGATTCGTAGATGTTGCTGTATCCAGTTCCGTCGACGTTAGCATTGCCAAGCAGAAAATCCGCCCAGGTCAGTGGAATCACATAGCCCTGAAAGAAGAACTTCTGCATGTCATCCCGGCCAAAGGTGTAACCGCCTCCGAAGGTTAGCTGGTGCCTCCCTTTTACCCAGGACAAACTGTCGGCGACGTTGTACTCGTCCTCCAGAAAGGAGACCGCCGAGGTTGTGCCCGTTTCAAATCCCGTGTCGAGAATCCAGATGTTAGGAAGCCCGTCCTGATAAGATGCGGCCGGCTGCATGCCTAGGCTGGAGAAGGTAAATGCATCCTTATAGTACATGTTGGAAAACGTCCGGTGCATGCCGATCGCGAATTGGTTCACCAGGTTCGAGCTCAGGGTATAAGTGTCTGATATTGAGGCCACGTCGAAACGCTCTGGCATGTACAGTGGAAATCCGTAGGTGCTGTATAACATCGTCTGCTCCTCGGTGCTCAGCGCGCCGAAGTAGCGCACGGAGATCTTATTGCGCTCAGAACGTAGATAATCTCCATTCACCATCCATTGGTTTTCATTGAAGGTTCCCGGCTGGCTCAAAAAGGAAGAGCCTTGGACCTCAAGCGGCTTTGATGTGTCGACACTCTGTGACGTAGGAACCACGTATTGCCCGTTCGGGAGCTTCGCGTTGAGCAACGCATAAGCCTGGGGGCTGATATTTGTGCCATTGTTTGACCCAGGACCCACAATGTCGCCTGGGAAGTCCCCTAGGTAGCCATAGTCGCCATTGAACACATTCAACAAGGCGGCATACGAGCGGTCGTTCGTAAGCGGAGGAAGCTCGTCCTCGTGATTGGTGGACGGGTCTAGAGCGTTGATCTGTTGCGTTCCCTGGAAGGAACCGAAGAGCAAAACCTTGTCCTTGATGAGGGGGCCACCCGCCGTGAAGCCATACTGATTCTGCCGCAGTTCGGGCCGTGCCTGTCCTTGTCTCTTGGCAAACCAATCGTTGGCATTCAGGTCTTCGTTTCGGAAAAACTCGAACACCGTTGCGTGGTACTCATTTGTGCCACCCTTGGTAATCACATCGACGTCGGCCCCCGCGTCACGCCCCGATGTGGCGTCATATTGGCCTGTCTGTACTCTGAACTCCTCGATGGTATCGGGATTGGGAACCGGAATTCCTGCTGAATAAATCCCCGAATTCTCGGCATCGTTGACCGGCAGCCCATTCATTTCGAAGTTATTATCCGCCGAGGTGGCTCCCTGGCTCATTACGCTTCCGCCACCGGGAAGGGTTCCCTGCGCGCCTCCGCCTCTTCCCAGGTCTCCAGCGTTGTTGAGGGCTTGAGCGACACCCGGGTTCAATCCGATGATCTGGGTGTAATTGCGCGTCACCAACGGCAGGTTTTCAACCATCTCGGAGTCTGTCACTCGGCCCTGTTGGCTCGATTCGGTCTCCAACTGCACATCCGACGCTCCCACGGTGATCGTCTCCGTGACCTTGCCGGTCAGCAGTCTTATATTCACCACCGTGGTTTCCGCCAGGATGACCTGTACATTGGCCGACTTGGCCGGCGAAAAGCCGGCTTTGGTCACATTGAGCGTGTATCGACCCGGCGGAAGCAGCGAGGCAAGATACTGTCCATGGTCATTGGTTTGAGTAGTTCGCGTATAGCCTGTCGCCACGTCCGTCACCGTAATCCTGGCGCCCACCACCAACGCCGCCGCGGGGTCTGTAATGGCTCCACTGATCGCTCCGGTTCCCCCGGTCTGCGCCAATAGCTGCCCACAGGTTGCGAAAAGGGTGCATGAAACCGCCGCCCAAAGCGCGCAACGACAAACCGACACAACGTGCCTCCACGCGGGAGTCTCATGGTGAAAAGTACGCATCCTGTTTTGCCTCCTCAAACAACTCCTCCGACCTGACCCGAAAAAGGAATGTTGACGCTCATTAGAAGTGTCCCCTGGCACGCTCAATAGAAATGTCCCCATTTACTAGCCTCCGAAAGAGGAGGAGGCAGAATGGGGCGGACGGGAATGAGCGACAAGGAAGTGCATCGCATTGA